>JAYYRF010000391.1:0-2878 GCA_036127535.1 Myxococcota bacterium
GGTTACGCTCGGCCGGTTGGGATACGCAATATATACAACTCGCGGGTAATGTGATTGCCTGCAGAGGAAAGGGACACTATCTTTTTTTAGCGCATACCGACACGGTAGCGGCATCACCAGGTGCGGTCGATAACGGTGCAGCGGTAGCGACGTTACTCGAACTGGCAAGAAAGACCGAGGCGCAAGATCTGTGTCTTGGCTTTCCGGTAGGAGAAGAATTGGGATTCATCGGATCATCACAATTTATCTCCTATATAGACAAGTGGCATCCAAACGCAGACGATCTCCGATTGGTGCTTTCCCTCGATTTGGTCGGTCACGGAGAACTGTCCATTTCAGGTCTTTCGCGTTCATGGGACAATCCACAACTCCGTTGGCTTCAACAATTTCCAAACGTACACTCCGAGTATGGTTATCAAGTCGTCAGTCGCATTCTTCCTCATATGGAGCGAAGCGATCATCGCCCCTTCGCCGATGAAGGCTATCTATCCGCTCTTCTCCTTGGCCGCGGCCCAGATGGCGTTTTTCCGCTGTACCATCAAAAAGAAGATACGCAAACGGACAGCGCGTCCATACAAACCTTAGTTGAAACCTTAGAGTCCATTGCTACCAGTACACCTCCTGATGTCCCAAACCCCTCCTTTTCGAATGCGACATTGTATTACTCGGGTATGACCTTTCCCAGTTTTCTGATTTGGCCCATCCTCTTTGCCGCTATCGGCGTGGGTCTACGAGATATCCCATCGTTTAAAGAGAGTCTGTTTGCTTTGGGAAAGGGAATCGTATCCTTGATTCCCTGCTCGCTCATCCTGCTGTCTCTTACCCAAACAAATCTCTTCAGCATATCCCTTGAAGAGCAAACCACGGCATCGATCTTCCGCTTACCCACAACGGGTTGGTGGAATGCCGCACCCTATGCCTCCGCAGCAATGCTGCTCGGACTCTTGTTGCTGCGATGGAAACTCAAACCGAGCGGCAGTGCTCCCCTGCTCTGTTCCTTCGCCACCATTCTCACCCTCTTACTCGACCCCCTCCTCGCTCTGCCCTTTGGGCTGGCGACACTTCTTTCGACCCTATCCCCTTGGTTCGCTGTTTTCGGCGGCCTATATTGGCTACAACCGGCTATACTGAGAGAACTGAGCTTTCACGGACTCTTGCCCTCTTTTTTATGGCCCATTCTTTTTATTCTAATCCTTCCAGTCTTTGGCGGAACCTATGCCCGAAACCGAACCTCTGATCCGACTGAGTAAGTATATCTTAGCGAAGCTGCGCAAACCCAAACGCGCGTCACTGCCCAAACCAATCCAAAGTCAGATCGCATCTACGAGTGGGTACAAGCTTCGAACAACCTTGTATCTCCATCCGACATCTCGCTCCTTTCTATTGCTGTGCCCGGATCGACTGGAATCTGGTCAAACCTTTCAAGATGGAGGCTATCCCATTGACTGTACCGACGTGTTTGGCAGCGGTCATTCGTTCATCTTTTTTGCTCCTGCGGGTCGGGGTGGGAGTTGGGGACTGGAAGACTATGGTGGCCTCGAGCACCAAGATAACGTTGCGTGTATGCTTAACTACATACATGCTGAATATGCGCCGAGCCAAGTCTTGATTTTGTCGATGGGTTTGGGGCTATCCATGGCTTTGGGTGGAATTGCACAGGCTCAAAAACCACCGGCGGTTCTTATCGACATTGAGGGGCCGTCCGATCGGGAGTTCATCAAGCCACAGTTGCAGAAAACCGTCTTGAAGAAAGATCACATTTTTTGGCGTGTCCGTGAGCCCATAGAATTACTCTGCGATCTTCCGTATCGCTATATCCGCATCCAATGTCGTAAAGACCATTGCTTTCAATTCGATCACCGACACACCCATCGGATGCTTCGCGCCCTGCAAAAATATCCAAAGATCCAGTTTCAGCTCAACAATCACCCCATCGGAACCATCCCTCCTCAACCGGATTTGTGGCTCGGAGACAAAGACTATATGCGAAAAGAACTCACAATCCTTCTTTCCTCTCTGGCTCCATAAAAACCGATGCAACCCCGCTCCCTAACGGAATTGGCGTCACCGGCTTGTCTGATCGAAGATTCTATCCTGCGTCGAAATGCGGAAAGGATGTGGAAAAAGGCAACGAAAGGAACCGTCTTACGCCCACATGTAAAGACACATAAGTGCCCTGAAATCGCACGTCTGCAATTCAGCCGAGGTATCGGCCCGATATGTGTTTCTACTCTTCGAGAAGCCGAATCCTTTTTTTCGCATGGTTTTACCGACATCACCTACGCCGTTCCTCTTTCGGTGAATCTCATATCCAAAGCGATCGCACTCAATGAAAAAGTGCCCAATTTACACCTCCTCATCGATCATTTGGACACCCTGCGACACATCGTGTCTTATCCCTTAAAACGGCCATTGTCTCTGTTTATCAAAATCGATTGCGGTTATCACCGAGCCGGAATTGAGCCAACGGATCCCATGCTCTTGTCGGTTGCGCAGTTTATAGACAAGCATCCGATGCTTTCACTACAGGGGCTTCTGACCCATGCCGGTCATTCGTATGATTGTCGCAACCAACGCGATATTTTGGTGGTCGCAGATGAGGAGGAAGGTGCGCTACATCTCGCCAAGTCCAATCTCCTCTCCGTCGGGATTCGCGTTCCCACTTTGAGTCTTGGTTCCACACCGACCTGTTCGGTCAAAGAGACTTGGAACAACATCGACGAAATCAGACCGGGAAACTATATCTTCTACGATCTGTTTCAAGCGAGTATCGGCAGTTGCAACATTGAAGATATAGCCATTTCCGTTTTGTGTGAGGTTATCGGAGTCTATCCCGAGCGATCCAGTTTACTCATTAACGCTGGCGCACTTGCATTGT
>JAYYRF010000392.1:0-4044 GCA_036127535.1 Myxococcota bacterium
GTATGGAGTGATTGGGGATACGGTAAATGTGGCATCCCGACTCGAAGCCTACAACAAAGAACTGGGCACAACCATTCTGATTAGCGACAGTGTCTACAGCGAGCTCGAAGACACCCTAAACGAGAAGGCACAAGACTACGGTCAGGTGAATCTCAAAGGCCGAGGAGCCGCACAGCAGGTCTACAGCCTAAAGACTTGATACATGGCATATCGAAAACAGAGTCTGCACATTCTTTTTCGATCCCCTACTTCTCATTCATAGCCTTCTCGGCTTTCATCTTCGCTCCTTCTTCACGCACCATGAGTCCAAAATCTTCAGCTCCCTCTTCTCCGAGTAAAGCCGCGACCCGTATCTTGTCTTCTTCATGTGCCTGTGCCCCTTGCCTTTTGGCTTCTTTCTCCGTTAATTCTCCGGCATAATAGCGAGCCGTGATGTCTCGTTGCTTTGCAAAACCATCGATCACAATCTGATGTAAGGCGTCGATTTTGTCCTCATCCACGTCAAAGGCCTCTGCATAAGAATCTATCGAACGAGAGAAAAGGGTTTCCATGCCATCAAAGTAGCGAAAGACACCTTCTTTTTCCTTTGATTTTTCCTCCTCTTTGTACGCCTCTATTTTTTGATGGGCGATTCGCTCGGCGAGACGCTCTGCTTTCCGCTGAATTCGATCTTCCGGGCTGCTCTTTGCTTTCAAGGGTACACGAACATCTTTCTTTGTGCCCTTGGTCGATACATCCGAGAAAAGCATCGAACTTTGGGTTTTTCCCTTTTCATCTGCTCGCAAAGCATTTCCTTCAATCGTACTCTCTTCGCTTCGAAAATGATGCTGTGCAACCTGATTTGCACGATCCTTTGAAGAGATCACCTCGTACCAGCCAGCCGCAGCGAGCACCGCAAAGAAAGCCATTCCGACCCAAGGAAACCATTTCATAATTCCTCCCTAACGCTCAACCCCATTGTAGCGTATCGTTACCGGCACTTCCACTGCATTACATTTGTAGCGTATCGTGACCGGCTTACCCTCACCCTTTCGGTCACCGTGCCTTTGCAAGTACAAACCTCAAATGTCAACACCGAAAAAGAAGTATACAATCACAATGACAATACCGCGCGATTTGGTTAAAAAACCGATAAGCAACCTGATTTTTTTGAGTTTTGTATATGTCGATCTCTTTCCATACATTTCTATCGATCATCCTACAAGGATGCAGCTCATCCACATTCCACACCGGAGATACCCATTCCATGACAGACCCTGCTGAAGAGACCGGTGAAGCCAACGAATTGGACACCGGTGATACCGAAGAATCTCTCGATACCGGAACGACGGAGGAGCCATCACATCGGGAAGAGTGGGATTTTGATTCCGATTTGGTCACGGTCGAATTCGATGAAGCCGACGGCCTGCGAACCTACTCTTTACGAAGCACCCATCCCCAAAGAGACAACGGGCCCATGCAAAGACAATTCGCAGAGCGAGAGGGAGATCCGATCTTGCGTTCTGGTCATGCGTTAACCGATGCGCTTTTCGCGATGGCCGTGCACGAAGCCAGAGAGAATTCCGTCTCACAAATCGCAGACGGACTCTTCTCGAGTCCCCAAAACTGTGAATGTTATGAAACCGGAGAATTGTGGAATTGGGTTTGGACGCGCGACATTGCCTATGCTACCGAACTGGGGCTGGGTTGGTTGGATCCTGAGCGCGCCCAAAACTCGCTCTTATTCAAGCTATCAGAAGAGAAGACTGGTGGCCGCATACAAATCGTTCAAGATACAGGAACCGGAGGAAGCTGGCCCGTATCGACCGATCGCGTCACCTGGGCGCGCGGTGCGATGTCTGTTCTTCGGCACACCAACAACAGTGCTTTTGAAGCCCAAGTCATCGAGGCGTTTCGCAACACGGCAGAAACGGATCGACAGTACGCATACGATCCAAGAGATGGACTGTACTATGGTGAAAGCAGTTTTTTAGACTGGCGGGAGCAAAGCTATCCCGCTTGGGTACAAGACAATCCCGTGCACATTGCCATGAGTAAATCTCTCTCGACCAATCTCAACCACCTCTTTCTTCTTCGCGCACTGGAGTCTCTAACCGGAGAGGATCACCACTCCCAAGATTTGGCCACCGCCATCGATACCCATTTTTGGAAAGGCACATACTATAGCTCATACAAACTCAGTGAACTAAACCCCGTGACCACCCATCAACAAGACCTACTCGCAACCGCTCTTGCGGTTCTCGATTTGGGAACCCATCCCGAAGCGCTGGCGCAATATCCTCATAGCAGTATGGGTGCCCCCGTTATCTTCCCGCAGCAACAGTATATTCCCATCTACCACAACCGAGCCATTTGGCCCTTTGTAAGTAGCTATGCGGTTCTTGCCGCCCGCAAAGCTGACAATGGCGCGGTATTCGATGCCAATTTAGAATCCTTAATCCGCGGAGCCGCTCTCAACCTATCTCATATGGAAAACTTTGAGTGGCAAAGCGGCAAAAATTGGGTCGAGGATGGAGACTATTCCGGTCCGATCGTCAACTCTCGACGCCAACTATGGAGCGTCGCCGGATTCTTGGGTGTCATCGTTCAAGGCGTATTTGGACTGGAAAAGGAAAATGGCTCTTGGAATGCATCACCCATTCTACCTGGCCGTTGGTTTTCAGAAGATGCGACCCTCATCATCGACGGAGAGAGTTTTTCGATTGGAAGCGCGACTCTCTCCTCCGGAAGTATCACCTATGCCGATGAAGACGACTGGCAAAATCTTTTCAGCGCAGCTGCCCCTATCGTCGAAATCACCGGATCCGGAAATGACGTAACGCTCTCGATATCCACCGATGGAACCACATCGTTCGATATCTATCGAGACGGGGTATTGATCGAGGAAAATGGCCCTTCGTCGTGGACAGACAACACCAGTACAAGCTCCTGTTACGCAGCGGTTGCGCAACGGATACATCCATCCCATCCATCTAGCCCTACCTGTTGGTGGGGCGATGACTATCAGCGAATTCAAACGATAGCGATCGATCAATTCAACGTAACGGGCGGGATGTACTCGACGAATCACGGACGTCCTCATCAAGAAAACTGGGGAGAACCTCACCACCAAATGAGTGTCACCATCACGCCCAACGCAACCGGGGAACACTATATACAGTTGGTGTACGGCAATGGGTCCAACAGTATAGATTCTGGTATTACCGCCGCCGTCAAATGGGTTCGCGTCGTCAATTCCGACGGTACAGACGTCGCATCGGGCAGCATCGTGATGCCCCAATTGGGGCGTTGGGATAGATGGGGTGATAGCTCTTTTCTGCCCGTTGCGTTGAATGCGGGCGAGAGTTACACCGTGACCATCTCCGACGGATGGAACATGAGCTACCTCTCGCATTACACCGAACTGCAGTTCAACGGCGGCGGAGAAGTGCCCTACAATTATGTCAATATTACAGAAATGAAGCTTTTGTTCATGCGATAGATTCTTTGGTGTAGTAGCAATCATAAAATGATACCAATCTATCTTTTGTCTCTACGCAAGAACTCCCTTTTCGATTACGTTGATAAATAAACACCAAACGTTTGGAGGAATCATGATTCTACTTTTAGCGCTCGCATGCTCAACCGATAAAGAAATTACCGATACCGCTACGGTAGAAGATACCGCAGAAGAGGTGGAAACAGACGCAAACGCTGCGCACCAAGCCTTTCCCGATCTCAAAAACGAATACGACAGCATCATGGAAGACGCAATCCCGGCACCGCTCGGAGAAATGCAAGTCGGCAACATCACCGCCGTTGCCACCTACTTCATCTCCATGACACCCATGCTCGAAATACAGTTCAAGGCCAGTTACGTTGGCTCTGAGAATGTGATTTGCCCCACCATCGAAGGCAGCTTTCCCGAAGATGGTCTACCACAAGAACCCGTGACGGTCATCGGCAATGGCTGCACCGATGAAGAGGGCAAGGTCTACCATGGACAATTCGTTTATGACAGCGATGGTTTGACCTATGAAGGGTACAGCGTCATATCACCCTCTG
>JAYYRF010000393.1:0-3537 GCA_036127535.1 Myxococcota bacterium
AAAATTGGAGTCCAGATATCAAAATGCCGGGCGCAGATGCTATCGATCCGGAACCGCTCTCTGTTTGGGGGATCGATTCGGCCGATGGTCGAATTAATATCATCATGCACGTCGATCGATTCGATGCTCTTTTTGTCGATAACCTGCCGTCAGACATCGACTCTCACCCATCCGTTTCTGCGGTTTTGAATGAGATTAGCAACGTCGTCGTGCGCGACCTTTGGATCGAGCCGCCATCTTAACGTTACCTCAAGCCCCAAGACTCTCCGTTTCCATCGTATTATGCGTGCGGCCTCTTATGACAACGGTCAGCAACGATACAATGCAAAAAATCGACACGCCCAAACCAACAATCCAAATCAACCCATCCGACTGATTTTTGATCCCGATGCCCAAACTCGCCCACGCCAAAACCCCCAAAGGAGCCGCATCTCGATTTGAAAATGCCCAGTATAGATAGATCAAAGCGGCAATTACCAATAAAATCGCTCCCCAAACCGAACCGGAAAGAGGCGCACCGCTCCATCCAAGTGCATCGAGCCAAATGGAGATGTTGAGAATGGTAGCCAGCCCCACCCATCCCAAATAAATGCCGAATGTCTTCTGCACGATCCACAGAGACCGTCCCTTTTCTCTCGCGCCCACTTTCTGTAGTCGCATATATGCCATCGCCACCGTTCCCAATAGCCCCAGCATCACCAAAACAGAAACCGTGAGATAGCGGTAATGCCAAACCACGAGCCACAGCGCGTTACAGCCACAACTCAGCGCAAACGGAAGATCCAATACCCGAATTTCGTTCTTCTCGACCCACTTCCCAAGCGCTTGTAGAATGATATAGGTGATTAGCCCAGTGTAAATCAAACCCCAAATGGCAAAAACATATCCTGCTGGCGTGATGTGTATACTGTACTCGGCCGACAATTCTTTTTGCGTCACTCCGTTGATCGGCAATGCGTTGGCCAAATAATTTACGGTGAGCACCATAATAAAGCATATGATGTTGATCCAAGAGCGTGTGCGATAGGTCATTTGGGGTATCCTTCTTCGGCGGTGTCATAAGCGAGGCATATTCCAAGATACAAATAGCTTAGCGATTAATATTTGCGGACGCAATACGAAGAAAAAAGGCTTTCAAAGCGTAAAAGATGAAAAAACAGCCCCGTTATCGCCGCCGGCATTCGCTAACGATTTCCATCGAGCAAATCGTGTAAATATTCGAAGATGACCGAATCATCGGCGCTCGTAAGAAAAAGAACCGCTATCGTAAAGAGTCGTATAATTAGTCTCCTGTAAATGTTTATTCAAAATTGCAGGCGATAGCACCCGTTATCGACATCCAATCCTCATCGGCGTTGGGGTATACCAAATGGGCACCGCTATCGTTCCGCTGTAGTAAGAAGATCAAATCTCCCGCAGAGACGTTGACGCTAATCACGCCGTTATTCGCCAAGTTACCCTCGAATATATAGGGGGTTTGGTATCCGAGCACGTTCACGACATCGAGCTGTGTCGTGTACAGACCAAAGCTTTGCAGTTGAGAAGCGGGTCGAAGTCGTTTTTGGGTCATCGCATACAGCACCACTTCTACGGTGGTGCCATCGAGGGAGATACCGGTGAGTTCATAAAAGATATCACATGTTCCATCGAGCGGCGCCTTCCAGCGAATATACGCGTGCCGATCGTTGAAAACGCCGTCTTTACTAGGGGTGACCGCCAGCATGTCGGGGAGAAGTGTCGCCCCCGCAAGGATGACGGGGACGGTACTCATGTTGCGCGCAATCATGGGGGAGTCCTCGTCGATGCCAACGTAGCTCAAAATATCCAATCCATCTCCTTCGTAATTTTCATCGTAGAAGGTATGGGGCGCGTCGATGATCCCGCTGAAGAACATCGCGCCCGTCATACTGCCCCCTTGCCAACAATTTTGGATGTCTCCCAAATCAGAAAATCCGACGTCCACGTCGTATATGTCCTGATATTCGCATTCTGTGACGATGGTTGATGTCGTCGCAACGTCACTCTCACTCTCACCATCATTGGCCACGACGAAGCACGATAATTCGTCTCCGGTAACCGTATCCATCCAGTGCAAGGTATCGTTGGTGTAGGTCGTGCTCGTCAGATAGGTGACGGGCTGATTGTTTTTTTCAATCTCAAAGGTGTAATTGACAGAATCCCCATCGGGATCCACAGAGGGAGATACGAGTGTACACTGCGCGGTATTGGCGCTCTCGGTATAGTCCCCCGCGATGAAGGCGATCTCGGGCGCAGGTGGCAGGCTGTTTTGAATGGTGATCGACTGCGAAGTAAGCGCGGTTCCCATGGTTAAGGTTTGGGATAGAACATCTTCGGTGTAGGAGCGCACTTCAACATATACAACATCGTCTTTGTTAAAATAGTCTCCGGTCAGTGAATTATATTCTTGCAGACCGGGCAGCAAGGCCCCGTTGACGTGCCAGCGATACCGAAACTGTACGTCGTCTCCATCGGCATCGTATCCTTCCGCTTCGGCGACGATGGTCGAGTCGGTGAACGTCTCGGCCTCGACGTTTACTATCGTGACGGCCGTTGTCTCCGGGGGACTATCTTGAATGGTCACGGTTGTTCGCTGCATTAGTCCCGTCGCACCGGATGAATCGATGGGTGTCACGTCACAACGAATTTGATCGGCGGTTGGATTGGCTTGAAAAGGTCCAAAGGTTTGTGCAGAAAGCGTCGCGCCGGAATGATTGACGCTTTGGCCGTTCAAGTACCAGGCATATGTGTAGGTAATGGCATCGCCGTCCACATCTTCGGCTACCGCTGAACAGGTGATATCGTCGTTGGTGAACGGAGAGATCGGAAGTACAACAACACCGTCTTCGTTGATTTCCGGAGCGGTATTGTCCACTTCGATCGAAACGGAACTCTCGGCGGATCCGCCGTGCTCGTCAAAGGCGGCAACCAAGCATGATACTTGATCGCCTTTGCTTGCGATCTCGGTTGTTAGCAGCAAAGAGCTCTCTTCGGCAAACTCCTGCACGATTAGCGTTCCAGAACCCAAAGAGGGAGCATTGGTCGACGGCCCGTCGTTGTACCATTTATACTGGATCTCCACATCGCTTTGGTCTGGATCGTTCACAATCGCCTGGCATGTGATCTCGCTTCCAATCGCACGTCCCGCCAAGGAATCGATACCCGCGGAGGAAATTTCCGGGTCGCGATTGAGAACATCGACCACTTGGTATACGGTGTCACCCACTTCGGCTTCGGTGTCGATAACACCGCAATACAAGCGCGCACCGGGCTGGACTATGCTCGGAACCGGAGAGAAGGTACTGCTTCCGCTCTCGAGTTCGTACCACATATCTTGATAGAAGAACCAAGAATAGAGCAACGTACAAGCGTCGCCATCCGCATCGTAGGCTTGCGCCTCGCATTGTAAGGATTCATCGTTATAGACCGTCTGAACGGAAATCAGATCGCCGCTTTCGTCTGCTGATAGAATCTCGATAATCTCGATCTCAGGGGGTGAATCTTCGATCATTACACTCG
>JAYYRF010000394.1:0-3501 GCA_036127535.1 Myxococcota bacterium
AATGTGCTCGACCTCATCGACTCCGACGTCACCTGGAACATCGGAAGCTCCGGCGACTACACTACTCTCGAAGATGCGATGGCGGCTGCGAGAAGCGTTCAAATTCATCCCGATGCGACTCTTACACTGCAGGTAGCCAACGATATCTACTATCCGAGCGCTGCGATCAACCTCAATCACCCACAAGGCTCCAACATTATTATTCAAGGGAATGCAACCGACAATACGCTGGTTAAGTTCGAATTTTCGGGTACCGATGGTTTTGTGGTCAACAATGGACACACCATTGGCGGTATACATGACATGACCATCCAAGGCGATGGAACCGCTGGAAACGGTATCCTTCTAGAGAGAAATGCGGTCGCATACCTGAGCAATATTGCTACGGACAATCTCACGAATGGAATTCAGGTTTGGAGCGGTTCCTCCGCTTTTCTAAGCGGTAGCAATGTTGTAGACAACAGCTCGTCATATGGCGTAAGCGTTCGACATGGCTCTTTAATTTATGGAGACACGGACTCTTTGGAAATCTATAATTCCTACGGAGATGGCTTGAAGCTGGGTGATGGCTCCGTTGGACGTTTGGATGGTTTAATTGCATCAACCAATGGCTGGTCTGGAGTAAGTGTGTTCCACGGCTCTACCCTTCGTGCTGACAATGCCAATCTTTCAAACAACACCAAAGACGGATTGAATCTACTTTATAGTTCCAATGTAAGATCGCTATACTCAACGATCACGGGAAATGGGGACGAGGGGAGCGAATCCGCCTATGCCTCTTCTGTGGTACTCAATGAATCAACCATCGAATCCAACGCCGGATCGGGTATAGTCTCCAATCTTGGTTCCTCTTCACAATGTGGGCTTTGCAGCATCAATTCCAATCGCTACGGTGTGCAATCCGTAAACAATGGTAGCCTGTATGTCTATAATTCTTCCACGATCAACAACAACACCTACGATGGTGTCGAGGTATATTCGAGTGGCTCTGCCAGCATCTCCAATAGTACGGTCAGTGGAAATGGTGGTATTGGTATTGAAAGCGTATACCTCGGATACATCTCTGAAAGTGGTAATACCGTTACCGGTAACGGTACCAATCTTTCGGCCAGCGCAACGACCTACAGTATCATTCGCTAATCACAATCTTCTCACAAGGAGCCTCTTCATGCTCAGTTTATTACTCGCCAGTTTTCTAAACACCGCGAATGCGGTACCGCTTCAGCTCACCCAGCAAGGACGCCTTGTTGATAGCTCTGGAACCGCCGCCACCGGCTCACACGACCTCACCTTTCGCATCTACAACGCCGCGAGCAGTGGAACCTTGCTGTGGTCAGAGACGATTTCGACCACCTTCACCAATGGATATTATGCCGCGGTTCTCGGGGGAGACACGGTCAATAACCCACTCGAAGATTCCGTTTTGGAAAGCGGCGATATCTACATCGAATTGGAGGTCAATAGCGATGGTCCGCTCACACCCAGACAGATCGTTTCCTCTACTCCCTACGCGCGCATCGCCGGAAAAGCACAAGCCGCTGACTGGACCGGTCTCACTTCAATTCCCGCCGATATAGATGACGGAGACGATGACACGGTTGGTAGTCTGAGCTGCGGTGATGGCGAGCAGCCCGTCTACAGCAGCACAAACAGCGCCTGGGAATGTGGTAATCCCGTTGTCGATGTGGATGCCGATAGTCGCCTCGCCGCTCTTGAGGCACTCGTCGCCGGTTTACAAACCGATCTCGCAACCACCCAGTCCGACTTGGCCACCGCGAACACCACCATATCCTCCTTAGAGAGCGACCTGGCGACGGCACAAGCCGATATCACAACCAATGCTTCGGGTGTTGCGACCAACGCTTCGGGCGTTTCAACCAATAGCGGAGACATCAGCACCCTCAACGCTTCGGTTTCAACGAACACCGGTGACCTCACAACCAACACCGCTTCCATTGCAACCAACACCACCAACATCGCATCCTTGCAGACCGATGTGTCCGATGCCCAGACCGATATCTCCGACCTGCAAGCCGACCTCACCACCGCAGAGTCCGATATCGATACGCTCCAAACCGATTACACAACCTTGTCAGGAAATGTACTTGACATGATTTCCACTGACACCACCTGGACCATTGGCTCCACAGGAGACTACAGCAACCTAGATGATGCGATGGTTGCAGCAAGAGACGTCAATATCCATCCCGATGCGACCCTTACGCTTCAATTTGAAGATGGTGTGCACTCCTCGACGACAGCAATATCCCTGAACCACCCACAAGGTAATAATATTTACATTCAGGGGAATGCTTCAAACAAAGGAGCGGTTGAGCTATATTTCAATGGCGGTACAAGTGGCTTAACCGTACAAAATGAGCACAAAATCGGTGGTATTCAGTATCTAACAATACGAGGAAACTCCACAACTGAAACCTTTGGTATATACATTCGAGCGGGAAGCAAGGCCACGGTTACCGATGTTGATATAGAAGAATTTGCATCTGGAATATACGCTCTTGAGAATTCCGAAGCCTATCTGACAGGCGACAACATTCTCCAAAATCACAATGATTTTGGGCTAGCGGTTCGTTTTGACTCTGGTGCATTCGGTGTCAATGCTGTCACCACGTCCAACAATGGGATTCACGGTGTCCTCGTTGGTGATGGAAGCTACGCCCTCCTTACAGGCCTAATCTCTTCTAGCAACGGAGCAGCTGGTATCAGAACATGGACGAATTCGACCGTCGATGCATCCGAATCAGATTTAAGCAACAACGGTGCCTACGGTATACAGGCCTATGACAATGGAGCCGTAAATGCGATAAACTCAAGCATCACCAGCAATGGCCCCAGAGGGGTAATGGCATATTACGATGCCTTCATCAACGTTAACGGCTCTACTATATCCAATCACTCGAGCTTTGGTGTGGATTCTTTTATTGGAGCGCACATCATGGCAGCCAATGTAACATTATCGAATAATGGTCGAGGGGCTATTTGTAATCGTAACGCACAGTGCGATCTTAGAGATGCGATCTTTCAAAATAGCACCATTTTCGATATCGATGTGCAAAACGATTCCTACGTTTGGAGAAGTGGAGCAAGCTTCTCGACCTCTAACTCTGTTGATAGTACTTCAGAGCTGGACTAATAATGAAATACCTCCCCTACCTTCTCCCGCTTCTCTTCGCCTGTCGCGACAACAAAATCGTAGAAGATACCGATACCGTCACCGAGCCTTCGACAGAGGCATCGACCGAGCCTTCGAGCGAAGCCTCCAATGAGCCATCGAGCGAAGCATCCGACGAGCCCTCCGACGAGCCCTCTTCCGAAGTGGCCGATACCACGGGTGCAGAGGGAGCGGAGTTTTGTGGAGCGGCGGGAACCGCTTCCAACACCGCCTACTCGATGAATTATTGCTTCTCACCCGCCAGTGTCACCCTCAACGCATCCAACTCGACGTGGACCGTTCAAGGGAATTCCCAAGCGGCCTTTTCA
>JAYYRF010000395.1:0-2972 GCA_036127535.1 Myxococcota bacterium
GACGACTGTGACGGAGACATCGATGAAGACATCGGGGATTTGTGGTATGTCGATATCGATGGTGACGGCGTTGGCTCTGTTTTTCTCACCCAAAGCTGCACTCCCATAGATGGTTCGGTACTTTTGAGCGGTGATTGCAACGATGAAGACCCGGATATATTCCCCGGAAACTACGATCGCATCGACGGTGTCGATAGTAATTGTGACGGTGCCAAGGATTGGCTGGTTACCATCTATGTATCCGTCGATGACGCCGGCGAATTGTGTGTAAACAATTCCTTATTGGGTCAAACGGGGGAGTGGCCTACTGGCGAGGTCTATGAGGTTTGGTTGATGAGCGGTGTGAACACCGTCGGCATTTACGGCTGGGATTTGGGACTGACCATCACAGCCGGCATCGGTCACATTGAAATCTCGGATGGTTCCGTTTGGGTAACCGATGAAACGTGGACCTATTCCCCCGATCCAGGCAATACGGCCGGAAAAGAAGGCTGGTGCACGCCTGCTTTTGATGACAGCACTTGGGAGGCGGCGCAGGTTATCGGTCCAATCGGAGTCTCTCCTTGGGAGAACGCTCCTTCTGTTTTTCCGGCGACAAGTCCTGCACAATGGATATGGGATCACTTTCCGGTGAATCTCAACAGCCAATATCTTCGCAAAGATATTACGCTCCCGTAATCGCGAATTATGTCCAATCGCTCGGTCAATAAACAGAAGCTCAAGGAATTGGCATCGATCTTTCCGGAAGCATTTGTCGATGAAACACTCGATTTTGACCGCTTAGACAAGCTGCTTGGTCGAGAAGAGTCTTTCGGATTGGAATGGTCCGGTAAGAGAGAGGCGCACCGCAGAGTCGCACAAGACGAGGGAGAGCCCTTCACAATCAGTCTCAAACGAGAAGCCGATTCTCCAAACCCCCAACACTTTTTTGTCGTTGGCGATAATTTAAAGGTCATGCGATGCTTGCGCAGGGCCTATGCGGGTCAGATTAAATGTATCTACGTCGATCCTCCGTATAATACTGGCAAGGAGTTTGTATATCGCGATGTGCGCAGCAAAGAATCAGGTTTGTCGACAACATCAAAAGCGACGAGGCACAGCGCTTGGTTGAGTATGATCTATCCGCGCCTTTGTCTCGCGCAGGAGCTTTTGAGAGAAGACGGCGTCATCTTTATCAGTATCGATGAGCACGAGTATGCGAACTTGCGCGTCGTATGCGATGAGCTCTTTGGGGAAGCCAATTGTGTGGGCAACTTTATTTGGAGGCGGAGTGGCGGTGGTGGCTTACGGGGCGTCTTCCCGGTTACCGTACACGAGTATATTTTGTGTTATGCAAAGAACGCAAGAGCCCATACCGAGCGTTGGTTCGCACCGTATTCTCCCCAAAGCTTGTCTCAGTTTCGACATTTGGACGAAAAGGGGCGTTACAAACGACAAGCGCTATATCTATCCACGTTGTCGTCGGGAAAAAATCAGAAGTATTACATCGATCTACCCGATGGAAGCAAGGCGCGTCCGCCGGAGGGTAGAGGTGCCTGGCGCTTTATCGAAGAGACATTCCTTCGGGAAAAGGAAAAAGGTTGTATCTGCTTTGTCCCTTCAAAAAACAGTCCGCTTATCTGTTCGGATGGTCGTCAGGCCGCCTATAACATCTACACCAAGCAGTATATCGATGCGCGCGGCTCGAATCCGACCTCCATCTTGCCCGATGCCATTGTCGGTCAGACGCGGGCGGCTCGGGCTGAGATTAAATCGCTTTTGGGACGCGATGTTTTTGATTATGCAAAGCCCGTTTCTCTACTGAAATATTTATTTTCGCTATTTCCCAAAGAGAGTGGCGATATTTTTTTGGACATGTTTGCTGGATCTGCCGCCGCTTCCACGGCGGTTTTGTGTCTCAATGAATCCGGGGAAGAGTATCGATTTCTTGCGATCCAAATCCCCGAACCCTGTAATCCGCGCTCAACAGCCTATCGAACCGGGTTTCAAACCATTGATCAAATTGGAGTTGAGCGGATCAACCGCTATATCGAGAATAGCGGATACGATCACGCTTATGCGGTTTGTCATTTGCGGAAGGGCGTCTTGCATTTTACCGAGACGGACGGGTTTCGGGTGCGGAGCCACTCCGAGAAGAACGCAACAACGGATATCGATGCCCTCAGAACGGAGATTCAGCTGCACTTTGGATTTGCATTGGATAGCGCTGTCTCGCGTGTCCCGATCGAGACGAAAAACTGCGTTGAGCGTATTGAGAGTTCCTCCCAAAAGAGAGCGCTTTTTCTGTCCTTTGACGATGAGATTGATGTGGATACCCTGAGGACGTTGCCCATGCGAGAGACGGATCTATTTGTGTGCTGGAAAGAGGCTTTCCCGGAACATGAACGAGATTCGATCCGCGCAGGTCGCCTCATTTACATACAGCGATAGTCATGATTCTCTCATACAACCACAGAGCACATGACCCGTTGTGCTTCTTCTCGCAGTGATAAAACCGTATGCCCCTTTGTAGGAATAGGGGGTGGAATATGTACCGTAATGGTTCCGGGACGCAGTAGCCAACTTCCCTTACGCTTTGATTGAAACGCCCCTATGATGCCGATTAAAACAATGGGAGTTTGGGTTTTGATTGCGATATGGAAGGGGCCTTTTTTGAAGGGTTGCAAGTGTCCGTCTGCGCTTCGTGTCCCTTCGGGTGCAATGAGGAGAGAATTACCGGCGTTCATTATAATTTCAGCCTTGTTGAGGCTTTGAATGGCACTTTGAAGCTTGCCGCGCTCGATGGGAATCGTCCCCCATCTTCGTAAAAGATGTCCCCAAATCGGTATGCGAAATTGTTCTTTTTTTCCAATTGCACCGGTAAATTCCGGCAAGATGGCAATCGCGATGAACGTGTCTAAAAGGGACGTGTGATTAAACATGTATATGTAAGGGCCGGATTGGACGGAAGGAAACGCATCTCGAACATCCAG
>JAYYRF010000396.1:0-4785 GCA_036127535.1 Myxococcota bacterium
CAATCGAGGATTCCGTAAGCGTTTATGAGTGCGCTTTGCATATCGGCAACGCGGAGTTGACCGTCAGGCTCCCCGGCAGATCGGTTATAGGAGCCATAGTTCTCTCTGGTTGCGTCAGACGGAATTGGGGTGCGGTAATCGATTTCATCTACGAGAGCGGACAAAGAGTCCACATCGATAACCTCCGAATCGGCGGGTATGATATCTGGCCATGGTGTATTGTTGTGATGCAAGGCCGCGGAGCGCCACAAGAGTCCATGCTCACCGATTCCCTCCCACGAAGATTCTGCGGTGGCGGCAAAAATATTGTGTCCAAGGATACCGGCAAGTCCGTGGAGTCGAAGTCCAGCGATGAGTCGTGCGTGCTTCGGTGCAAGTCGTGCGGGCGTGATAAAAAAGATTCGTTTTTCAGATGCGCCTGTAGCGGTGATGGATAGATTTCGTGTCGTATTGGCCACTTCGTAGTGCGTCCATCCATCATCTTGGGAGGGAAACCCCAGGAACCGGCGCGTCTCTTGGGTTGCGAATACGGTATCCTCGATCAGAATCGTCCCGATGAGGCTGTCCAAATCGCTGTCGTGATCGGCGCGCAACATGTCGATGACAACGGTGTGTGCTTCTGAAGGGATGTCGATTTCGGTGGAGCCGAGTTGGATGTAGGCAAGGTCATCGTACATCTCGACGGACGATTCCGGTGATGTGGTTGTATGTATGGGAATCGAACACACTGCATCGTGTTGGTTGGCGTAGGCATCCAAAAATGAAACCCCAAAATCAGACTGGTTCGCGATGACCTGGGAGAGCGTAGCGTTGTTGCTCAACCAGTTGGCGGTGGGGCCGAAGAGATTGAAGCCCGTATGGGCATGTGCGAAGTCATGTAAAAACTCTCGGCTCCCAGCGTCTTGTCCCAAAGAAGCGTCACACCAATCGGATACCTGCTCGACCGTATTTTCGTTTACTTTATCGCCTGTGCAGGCCAGTGTTAAAAACAACATTCTCATCTCCCGGTCGCGTATGTGATTCTCCAAAAAAGTAATTGAAAATCGCCCAGAACGCCAAAACCTATCCCAAAGAAGCGTGCAATGATCGTTTGAAAACGGTTGGCCGCGATTAGCTTTGTCCGAGCATTGATGCGGTTTCTGCGATTAGTTGGGAGAAAACACTGTCCGGCTCGATGCCGATATCGTTCGCGATTTCTTTGGCTTTGGCCAACGATTGCCGCGCTGTTTGATCTTGTTGTGAGAAGAGATGGATCTGTGCTTTTTTACAGAGAAATTTTCCATACTCTTCGGGATAGACTTTGACTTGCGGCTCTCCGGTCTCCAGAAGAGAATGCGATTCCTCCAGCCGTTCTTTGCTTAATATGAGAAGGGCCAAAGATCCTCGGAAGGCACCTGCGGCAATGGGAAAGACTTCGTTGCACAACGCAATGGCTTCTTCGAAATGGGTTGCTGCATCTTCCTTTCTGTGCAGTTTGATCAAGGTGTCTCCCATGTTGCCGAGATGGATGCCTTCGTGTACCTTATCCCCGATTTGACGCGCCAAAGAGAGCGCTTGGGCATAGTGAGAGAGTGCTTCATCATACTTTCCCAAAGACTGAAAAATACCGCCCATGTTACCTAGGTTCATGCCTTCGATGCGTTTGTTTCCGATTTCCTTCGCAAGCGTCACGGACTTTGCGTAGTAGGATAGAGATTCCGGGTATTGACCCTTTAAGCGATAGACACCACCCAAATTGCCAAGGAACGTACCTTCGTTGGTTTTCTCTCCGATCTCACGGGCAATGGAAAGAGCCTCCAGGTAATGGGAGAGTGCTTCGTCGTACTTGCCTTGGTTTTGATAGAGAGCACCCAGGTTTCCCAAAACACTGCCTTCATGTTTTTTGTCTCCAATTTCACATACGATTAGCAAAGAGCGTTGGTAGTGAGACTTTGCTTCTTGGGGCTTGCCCCAAGCTTGATAGACATTTCCCACGTTGCCCAGAAAGATCCCTTCATTTCTCTTGTCTCCAATCTCGCGAGCGATGGAAATCGACTCTTGGTAATAGGATAAGGAATCGGAGTATTTTCCACGCCGTTTGTAAAAGCTACCCATGTAGCCGAGAATTTTTCCTTCCAAAACACGATGACCGATTTCTTTGACGATGACCAGCGACGTCTGATAACACTCCAGTGCTTTGGTGTAATCGTACTTCAGTTGGCTTGCGTATCCAAGACCGCTGAGTGCTTCGGCGCAGCCCCGTTGGTCGTTGAGCCCTTGGTAAATGCCCAACGCCTCTTCGTAAAGTTCTCTTGCGCGGTCTGTATTGGATTGGGCTCGTTCTATATTACCCAATTCGATCATATAGTCTGCTCTCAATTGGTTCGATTCCATCGAACGCAAAATCTCTACGGTGGGGATGTTGCTTCTCGCTTCCTCCACCTGACCGATGATGCGCAGCAACCTGGTTCGCTCGAGTTGGAGCAGTGTGACATGAGACGGAGAGACATCCTTCATGGCGAGGACTCGGTTGGCGATATCGATACCCAAGGTCATGGGGCCTTTCATCGCCAAGATGCGCAACGCGGCCAAGCAGCACAGCGGGGCGCTGTTACCGGTACCGTGTTTGGTTGCTACGACGAGATTGTCCAACTCTAGAAATAATTTTTGTCGCAATATCGAACCGTCGAAACCATCCAAAGAATCGAGTTTCTGCGGTTGACCAAAACGAGAGAAATATCGTGCATGTCGGTGTCCAACCTCGCGATAGGATATCTGGTTGGGTCTCTTCTCGTCGATATTCGTATGGGATTGAAGTCGCTGAAGCGCATAGGCGCGAATCGATTCGAGCATAGAATATCGGGCTTCTCCCTCGATAGAGAGATCTTTACGGAGTAGGCTGTTTTCGCAAAGATCGTGCAAGATGTCGAAGACAGGGGGAATATCCGGATGCACATTCATGTGTAAAACCGATTCTGCGGCTTTGATGTGAAAGCCACCGTGAAAAATACTCGATTGAGATAGCGCGGCCCGAGCCCAAGGTTTCAGTAATTCCCACGACCAGTCCAAGGCGCCTTGTAGTGCCTGTGTACTATCGTCGCGCGATCTTAGCAACGAAAATCGAGCGTTCAATCGCTCTTCGATCTCTTGAACCGAGAATATATTCAGACGCGCGGCGGCCAACTCGATCGCGAGCGGGAGTCGATCGAGACGTTGCACCAGTTTACCGACAACCGTACGATTTTGTGGCGTTAGGGCAAAATCTGCTCGTACAGCCTTTCCGCGATTGAGAAACAGTTCGATGGCTTCCAAAAGACTGAGCGGTTGTATCGAGAAGATCGACTCCTTGGGAATATTTAATTTCAAGCGACTGGTGGTGATAATTTGTAGAGAGTGTGCGGCCGAAAACCATTCTTGGATAATTTGACCGACGATATCCACGACGTGTTCGGCATTGTCCAAAACCAAAACCGATCGATGTTCTTTAAAGTACTCTCCCAACTGGGCGACGGGATCTTTGGTATGGAGATGGACATCCAGTGTTTTTGCCACCAATCGGCTCAGCGACAGTGCGTCACTCGCTTCGGTGAGATCGCAAAAGAACGTACGAATGTCTTCCTCGGATTTTTCGTGGAGCACTTCGAGAGCCAGTCGTGTTTTTCCTACACCAGCGGTACCGATCAAAGATATCAAGCGCTTCCCGTTGGACAAGTCTCGGTGTATTTGCTTTTTTAGCGTTCGCCGTCCGACCAATTGTCCTTGGCGGGCGCGTTGTAGCGTAATGCTGTTTTGGGACTGGGACTGAAAGCGATGGAGGTATTGATCTCTCAATTCGGTGGAGACGTACTGAAGGTGATGCCGCAGTCGCTTTTCGCATTGCTCTTTTTGGTACCGATCTCCCTTCGCAACAGCTTCCACCAGGGGAACGAAAATCAGATTGGCCAATTCGATGTGGATAGCGTCCAGCTTCGCATCGTACACCAAAGCACCCCGAATACGATTCTCATAGCTTTGGCGAAGCAGTTGAATGGACACCTTCCGCTGTTGTGCTTGTTCCCATAACGACCATGCTTCCTCGTGTGAGAGCTTCCTCGATGCCATCGCCTCCTCGGCTTGCTCCCACAGCGCTTCATACGTCATCTCTTGATCGTGGATCTGCTTCATGAGCTCTTTGGCTGATTTGACCTCCTCCAAGGCTTGATCTCGTTTTTGTGCTCCTTCCAACCACTCTAGAACATCCTTTGCCAGCTCCTTTGCATTTGGATAGCGGTCGGATATTGCCCGCTGCATGGCTCGCTCGCAGATGATGCGCAACGGAGCAGGGATCTTACGCGTTCCATCCGCTATCGTCTGTTTGCGCGTGTGGTTGCTGTTTGGATCGGGTAAAAGCGGGGGGGGAGAATGAGTGCGTACTTTGCTTAGGATTTCCACGGCGGTGCTGCCACTGTATGGAGGTTTACCGGAAAGGATTTCGTATAGGATTGCTCCAAGGGTATAGAGGTCGGATGAGAAGTGAACGCGTTCGTTTTGGCCGGCCGCTTGTTCTGGAGACATATAGGCAGGGGTTCCGGTTACGGCGCCCATTCGTGTACTGCGCGTCGATTGGCCGGAGCGTTCCGTTTGCACACTGTCTTCCCATTCTCGATCATATGGTTTGCCCCCGAGCACTTTGGCGATTCCCCAATCGACGATTAGTACTTCACCGAAGTCTCCGATCATAATATTGTCTGGTTTTAGATCGCGGTGAACAACCCCCATAGAATGGGTATATGCTATGGTTTCGCACATTTGATGAAAGATTTGAAT
>JAYYRF010000397.1:0-4494 GCA_036127535.1 Myxococcota bacterium
AAATGTATTCTACATACAAAATAGATTTAAAACAAAGGATAAAAAATGCTGCGTTGTTTCTCTTTTTCATTCCTGCTAGCATGTAATCCAAGCGTTGGAAAGGTAACCCTGGATGACTTGGATACCGATGAGGTAAACCAGTCCGGTGATGGTATCCTCGTCAATGATGATCCAGATGTTGACAACGACGGAGATGGCTTGACGAACAATGAGGGTGACTGCGACGATTTAAATGCCGATGTGTATCCATCCGCTCCCGAGCTTTGCGATGATATCGACAATGATTGTGACGGAGAGGTCGATGAGGAAGCTCAGGATGAGAATTTGTATTATCGAGACGTTGACAACGATGGTTACGGCAACAATGACGATTGGGTAGAGGCTTGCGATCCACCCAACGGATTTATAGAAATCGGGGACGATTGTGATGATCTTGATGCTGCCATTAATCCAGAACAAGAAGAGTTATGCGATGGTTTAGACAATGATTGTGACGGCGTCATAGACAATGATATTGAGGAGCTAAACCTCTTTTATCAAGACGCGGATGGAGATGGATACGGGGATCCTTCAAGCACCATCACGGCTTGTCTTCCTTCGGAGGGATATGTAGACAACAGCGAAGATTGTGACGACTCCAACGCCTACGTTTTTCCGGGAGCGGAGGAATTGTGTGATGATGTTCAAAACGACTGTGACGGTTCCACCACCGCTACGCCACAAAGCGTGACTTTTTTTCCCGCGGATGGCTCGGCCGCACAGAATCGAAGTGGTGATTTTGGGCAAAGCGGCTCAACTACCGTTGGTGAAGAGGGTTCCTATCATTTTTGTAATGGAACATACGAAGGAAATATCGATGTGACCCATTCCGTTACACTCGTTGGCCACGACGCTGTGCTCAGCGGGATCGGCAATGGGCCCGTCATCAAGATTTCCAACAATAACATCGATGTGAATATTCATTCTTTGACCATTGAAAACGGAGTGGGCTTGTCCTACACCAACGGTAACTATGCTACGACTTCGGGTGGCATCTCTTGTTTCGCGCTTTCCAATCTTCTTATCGAAGATTCTACCGTTCAAAACAACACCGGTGACAGGGGTGGGGGACTCTTGGCGCGTTTTTGTAACGTCACAATCCGCAATTCGAATTTCCTGAACAATAGCGCAGCCTATGGCGGAGCCATGTTTGCCATCGATGCGGACGTGTACATCGAAGGAAGTTTATTTTCCACGAACGAAGCATCCGGTTTGGGAGGCGCCTTACACAGCGGTTTGGAAAATTCACCAACGCACACACAAATCTACGATTCCACTTTTGAATCCAATCAAGCAGCATTTGGCGGTGCTGTCTCTTTTCAATACGGAAGTGGTCAGTTTGATAATGTTGTGTTTACGGGAAATTCTTCGTCCAACTCCGCAGGTTCCATTGGCCTCTCTCACAGCAGCTTATCCGCAGCACATATCACCATTGAAGATTCGACAGCGTCCACAATGGGGGGAGCGATGTACATTTACGATTCTTCCTTGGCACTGAGCACTTCGGTTATTTCTTCCAGCGATGCCCCCTACGGAGGAGGGATGTTGTTGGGGTCAGATACATCCGATGGGATCACCAGCAGCACCTTGAATGGTGTTGAAATCACAGACAACACAGCCGACCATGGTGGTGGTTTGTATATCGTTTCCGGTACCCATACCCTAAACGATAGCAGCATTTCAAACAATACGGCAACCTATCAGGGGGGAGGTGCGGTTATGGGGGACTTGTATAATGATACGGGAGCCGTAACCGCTCCTCTCGTAACCATGAACACCAGTACGTTTAGCAATAATTTTGCTGACCTTTATGGTGCCGTCAAGCTTCAATACAACACTTCATTGGTTTGTACGGCCAGTAGTACCGATACGGCTGGATTTTTCAACAACGCCAACACCCAAAGTATTGGAACCGTATTTATCATGGATGGATCTTCACTCGAATCGCAAGAATGTGACTTTGGTATTGCTGCGACGGATAATTTACCCTTTGATGTGTCCCTTGGTAAGTCAATGGGGTATGATAACTACACATATGATGATAACGTAACATTTACTTGTGTTTCTGAAGTTTGTAGCCACTAATTTAAAAAAGGGTAGATCAAAGCGCTGTTTCATCTTAAACTCCTACGTGGAACCTTTATGTATGTGATTTAAGATGATTGTTTTTATTCTCTTCGCTTGTACGGATAAATTGACGAGTTTATCTGATCCTGAGATTGCGATTGAGCCCGCGTCACCAACCGCTTTGGATGCCCTATCAGTACGGATTGTTGAAGATGCCGTTGGTAACGAAGGGGATACCATTTCCTACACATATCAATGGTCGCTCGACGATGAGCCCCAACCCGATCTTGCGGGCACAGACGTGGGATCCGATTATACGCTGGGTGGGCAACGTTGGACGGTCACCGTGCAAGCGTTCAGCGAAGAACTCGAATCATCGGTCGTGACATCTTCTATTGAGATACTCACTACACCGCCTTCTTTATCATTAACACTTCCGGACACGGTCCAAAGCATCGCAGATATTGACGTGCTTGTTGAAGTCTTTGATATTGACGAGGATGAAACGACGGTTCAGATCGATTGGCTCCGCGATGGTGTCTCATCTGGGCAAACCGCATCCACAATTTCCAATACAGAAACACTGCGTGGGGAAGTGTGGACGGCGCAGGTCACCGCAAACGATGGAGAAAGTGATTCAGAGGTTGTCGAGGCCTCCGTTACCATCGTGAATACCCCGCCAACGATAATCAACAGTTACGTACCGGAGACGGCAAGTGAAAGAGAGCCCATTGTTGTGACGGCTGATGTTTCCGACAATGATGAAGATGATATAATGCTGCGTTTTTCGTGGAGTGTGGCCGGAAGTGAAGTCCTCTCGGGCTCGCAGGCCGCCATCCTCCCTGAATGTAGTATAGATGCGAGTTCGTGCTGTTTGGATAGCGATGCGTATCTAGGGGATTGTATGAACGTACTCTCGACGGAATACTACTCCAAAGAAGATGAGGTCGTGCTTACGGTGGATGCCTTTGACGGCGAGGAGGCATCGGAAAGCCTATCTTTCACCTGGAACGTTCAAAATACGGCACCGTCTATAGAAGGTCTTCGGATCGAACCCGAAGTTCTCTACGCATCAACAACCGCTACTTGTGTATATGATTCGTTCATAGATTTGGATCTCGATGGCGATTCTACGACCATTCAGTGGCTTCATAACGGCGTCGAAGTCGCCAGTGGAGCAACCTTAGACATCTCCTCTATTGGTTTGGTTTATGAAGACGTAATCGAATGCCAAGTGACTCCCTATGACGGTATAGAATACGGGACGTCTCAAACGGTATCGACGACCCTTTCCAATACGTCGCCAGTGGTGACCGGTGTTGAGATATCACCCTCAAGTGTGACCGAGGACGATACCATCACGTGTTCCGCTTTGGGTTTTGAAGATGTAGATGGCCACACCAGCATTACATACCAATACGGATGGGTAGTGGCGGGAGTTGATCTCGGTTTCACATCCAATACCCTCACGGGGGCTGACTTTGACAAAAATGAATCGGTGTCCTGTTACGCTGCGGCCGATGACTCCTACAACCAAGGAGATATCGTATCGTCATCGGACATCGTGATCGAAAATGACATTCCGCTTATCGCAGGCATCAATGTTACACCGACTGCGGTCACGAGTGCCTCGGTTTTAACATGCGGGTATGTTGGATATTCTGATTCTGACCCTGCGGACAGCGATCAAACCATTATAGAATGGTACAGCGGTGGGGTAAAAGTGGGGGACGGTGCCATTTTTGATATCGAGGCATCTTCATTAACCCGCGGTGATCAAATTAAGTGCAGCGTAACGCCGTACGATGGTTTTGAAGCCGGTTATCCCTTCACCAAAACGCTTGTGATCTACAACGCCTTACCCCAAGTAAGCAACCTAATGCTGTCACCGGATCCGGTTTTCACAAACGACACCCTTCGAATATCGGCAGATGTGTACGATCCAGAAGGGGATGAGTTTACGATCGAGTACGCATGGTTTGTAAATGGTGTCGAACTCTTCGGCGTCGCTGACGATGAGTTAGCAGGAGCAGCACCCTACAATCTGTTTGACAAAGGGGATGTTGTATACGCAGAAATTCGGGCTACGGATCCGTATGGAACAGAGACGCAAGCATCGGCATCGGTTGTGGTCAGCAATACACCACCGCCCGCTCCGGTTATATCTTTGACACCGGTGAATACTTACGAAGACGATGATCTACTGTGTTCCGTAATCTCGCAAGCGGCGGATGATGATGGAGACCCCCTTACGTATACCATTTTATGGGAGCAAAATGGGCTTTCTTACCCTTCTCCCCAAACGACGACCCTATCAGACGATACGGTTCCATCCGCAGATACCGTGTTTCTCGATGAATGGACATGTTCGGTGTATGTATACGATGA
>JAYYRF010000398.1:0-3341 GCA_036127535.1 Myxococcota bacterium
GGTTCATGCTTTGTAGTACACGGAGTGCACACTCTCTTTCGGACTCTTGTGGACGGCAACATTGTTCAGGAGAAATTTCTCGATATGGATACTGGTTTACCGCGAGCCCGGCAAATAAGTGATAGTGCCGGGTATCACGTAACGGTATAATCGCGGCTCCTTTTTGAGAGCGCAAAGAAAGCTTGTGTAAGGAAAGAGCGCCAATTGCGGAGACATCGCTATGCTCTAAGCCCCGCATTTTGGCATACCGAGACAAAAATATTTTGGGAGGTGTCGGCAGAGCGCTTTTTTGTACCCCTTCGTTTTCGATGAATTTCGTCTCCCATGTGTAAAAAAATGACCACCCATCCATCAACAGGAGTCCCCAAAACAGGGTGAAGACGATGACGCGTAGGCCGAAAAATCGCCGAGAATATGTGCCCAAGAGCCCTGCGGTTAGGACGAGGAATGGGAGGGATGCGGGAATCAGGTAACGGATACGAATCTTATCGCCGATGTACCAGCAGCTATACGCCATCGCAAATATGGTGAGACCCCACAGTATAAAGGGAAACCGTCTTTTCCTTCTCTTAAAGAGCAAAAGGACGAATGACGTCACCGCGAGTTGAAAAATGGTGTCGCTTGGTGAGAGTACATCCCACAATTGGAAAAATCCGCTCGTTGCGTTTCGAAGAGAGCGAATGTGATTGATCCATATCGGCGAGAGCAATACGGCCGTGAGAATAATAAACCGAATCCGCATGCGAGTCGCGAAGACGTAGCTTAGGGTGGGGAGGGCAATGCTTTTAATCTTGAATGCGATGAAAAAAAGAAGCAAGGAGAACGCAATCCACCAAAGATTGTAGAATAGGATCAGACCGAGATACGACAATCCCATGGCGATCGCATCTCCGCCGATCAGTATACCCAGCCAAAGAATGGGAGCGTATAAGGCGGCACTAATGCCTACGACCCATCCTTGGCCAAACATTTTCTCACCCATCACGCTAAGGGAGAAAACGGTGATAACGCTCCCGATTAAAGGGGACAAACGAGCCGCGAGCGGGATGTTGTCGTTGCTCAAAACGAGTAAACAACCCATAAACCAAGTGCTCCAGTCCCATTGCGGATATCCCTCAGCCAGCGCCGTAATAGATTTCACGCCACCAGGGCCATACCAAGCTTGAAGATCCAGCGTTGCATGTAAACAGAAAAGGTTTGCGGCGCACAACAGCGCCGCAAATATCGAGGGAAGAAAGGTCTTCACCGCGTTCATTTTTTAGATCTCGATTAGTTGCACTGCTCGTTTGCGGCGCCGGGGGTTCCCGCATCACCACTGCCAAATACAGTACTGGAGAGACACCAGCTTGCATCGCTATCGTTTGCATCATGGGTAAGCAGATCGGACGATAGATTCAAAGAAGCGCCATTTGCGCCAGGAAATCCGGTGGAGTAATCGACGATATCTAAAAGGACGCTGTTATAGCTCAATTCGATATAATCGCCGTTGTTTCCGAATCCGTTGATGCCATCCCCGAAAGCGTAATCTGCCGTAACGCCACCGTTCAGGCTGCTGTCTCCATTTTTAGCCAACACAACATATTGACCCTCTTCTACGACCAAGCTGCTACCAATGGCCATACAGCCCTGATTATCACAAATGGTTAGTCCACCGAGGTCGACGCTTACGGGATGAGAGTTCAAGATTTCAAACCACTCTCCTTCGCTATCGGCTACCGCTGCCGGGTTGTACATGATTTCACTAATAACGAGGTCTCCGACAGCGAGCGTGGCAACAGTGTCCACACCAGAGGTGTTTTCCGCATCGCTGTTGTCGCAATTTTCATCGATTCCATTACCAGGAATGTCATAGGCTTCGGTATTGATCAGTTCATCGTTGTCGTTGCAGTCTGTTCCACTGTAATCCGCGGAGTCAAAACCGTCTCGGTCTTGATCGTAGTCGCTATCCCCGTTGCAATTTTGATCTACACCGTCGTACCAAATTTCATCTGCGGTTGGGTTGATCTCTTCATCGTTGTCGTTGCAGTCTATGGTACTGTCGAATCCGTCTCCATCGTTATCGGTAATGGGAGGGCAGACCGTATTCATCTCTCCAGGAGAGCCGTAGTCTCCCAATGATCCGAAGGGGTTTGGCCCGGGACACCAGTTTTCACCGCTATCGTTTTCTATCTGATCGTAATGATCGCCACTCAGTGTAATGCTCTTTCCTATCGAGAGTCCGAAGCCCAGTTCCGAACCGTAGTGCACTTCGTCAATCATACGTCCTTGGTGAGACAAAATCACGCTGTCAGACGTATTGCTTAGGATAAAATTGCTGTATCCGTATACAGAGTTGACTCCGCCGTTGGCGGCCGCATCACTGTTCCTTGCGAAGATCATATGTTCTTGGGCGGGTAGGATCAACATCGAATCTATGGTGAAGAAGTCATCTCCGTCATCGGAAACTTCGAGTCCTTGTAGGTTGATACGGTTCTCAGAGTTATTGAAAATCTCGATCCACTCTCCATCATCATCAGAAACCGCCGTAGGATTGTTCATCAGCTCGGTGATGATGATATCTCCGGTGTTAACATCTGACAGCGTGATGCCCATATCTTCCTCGTCTCCGTTTGCACAGTCCTGATCGATACCGTCACCCGGAATGTCCTCTGCACCAGGGTAGATGGAAGGGTCTTCGTCATCACAATCTCCATCCTCTACTGTGTAGCCATCCTCGTCTGCATCGACCGGTGTCTCTTCTCCGGTATCTTCCGTAGTGCTCGTATCTTCTGGATCTTCGGTGTCCGCGGTGTCCGCGGTGTCCGCGTCATCCGCGGTATCGGTAATCTCATCGTTTTCAGTATCGGTGTTTTCTTTTTCACTGCATCCAAGCAGAAAAGAAGAAAGGGACAAATAAATCAGGGTCATCGTTGCTCCAAATTCCGTAATGTTGTGATCAAAGAGCCCATATTATATCGAAAAGTAACTTTCGGCAATGGTAAATCAGAGATGTGTACGGTATTCCAATCAAAAGAAGAACATTGGTATACGGCCACGAGCAACTGTACTTCGTCGAAGGCAAACCTCATCGTTGGCACGGGCGTTCGTCCATAAAATGACCGCGGTTTACCATCGAGCGATGGTCTTTGTTCGATAATGCGCACGATCAGAGTGGTCATCATCGAATCCGTCCATTAATCATAGTATATAGTCTCTTTTTAACCAATTGATGGAATAGCTGATATGTCAGGTGATGCCCCCCGTTATCAAATGTTTTGGAATTGCGCGTATTGTGGTGCCGAAAAACTTCTTGGCGTGAGTCACCGCTATTGTCCGAATTGCGGCGCAGTGCAAAATCCGGA
>JAYYRF010000399.1:0-3276 GCA_036127535.1 Myxococcota bacterium
CCCCCCGCAAACGAATGGGTGCTCCAAATAGATAATGTTAGTAAAAAGTTTGACATTTATCTCAACGATAGAGCGCGCGTTTTAGAGTTCTTTGGAAATCGGAAGCACCATTCAGAACACTGGGCGCTCCGAGATGTGTCCTTTTCCGTTCAACGAGGACAAAGCTTCGGTGTCATCGGTGCAAACGGCGCCGGAAAATCAACGCTCCTCAAGTTAATGGCGGGTATTTCCCTACCAACAGAAGGCGAAATTCGAGTTCGTTCTGAAATATCAACCCTTTTGGATCTCGGACTTGGATTCCACCAAAGCTTTAGCGGACGCGAAAATATTCGAATGAATTGCACATTGTTGGGAATGAGTAAACAAGAAACGCAGGCCTACATCCCGAAGATCATCGAATTTGCGGAGTTGGGTGACTTCATTGATTTTCCAGTGCGCACTTTTTCAGCCGGTATGATTCTTCGCCTCGGCTTCGCTATCGCGGCGCACGCACCCGCCGACATTCTGCTGATTGATGAAGTACTCACCGTCGGCGATCAATACTTCCAAAGAAAGTGTATAAAAAAGATTGAAGAATTTCTCGCGCAAGGCCGAACCATCGTCTTGGTCAGTCACGATCTGCACTCGATTCGCTCTTTGTGCGATACCGCATTGTGGCTCGAAAATGGCGGGGTGCGCGAGCTGGGCAATGCCCGTACCGTTGTCGATCGCTATCTCGATGTAGAGCGAGAAAAGACCACAACGGGACACCGAATATCCGGGCCCTTTATCGGTTCAACACAGCGCCCCAAGATTCCTCTTCCTCAAAATTACGCTGCGACACAAGAAGATCCCCAATTGAAACAGGCCTTGATCGAAGCGACATACGTTCCCGATGCGAAGGACGCGTTCACACCGGAAGAGACCACGCCCTTTGATGTGACGGACGGAGACCAGGCTGTCGTACAGGGCTCTGGAGAAATTCGCTTTCTCAAGGTGCAAATTTTAGACAAAGATGCCCGCCCCCGAGAACGCTTTCATACGGGGGAAGATCTCATCGTGGCGGTGACGTTCCGCACGACGGAACCGGTAGAGCGTCCCATTTTCGGCGTCGCCATCTTTCGTTCGGACAATGTGTATATACACGGCCCCAATACCCGCTTTGATAAAGTCCTCGATCAAGACTACAACGGCATTTACACCTTCTTTATCCGATGGAAGTCCATACCTTTGCTAACCGGGCACTACCGTCTGAGTATCGCCGTATTCGATAAAAATCATCTCAAACCCCACATTTGGCACAACCAGCTCTACGACCTCGAAATTGTTGCGGATATTGAGGATCACGGCCTGGTCATCTTAGAGCACGATTGGGGAATGATTACCCATTATGAAGAATAAAATCGTCCTGATCGGAATCGGGCCATTTCCCTCTGGGCACACGACCGAAATGGGATTTGCACACATTCGATTTTGGAGTCTTTACCACACGCTGACTTCCGCAGGCTATTCCGTTCATTGTTCCGCAGTACCGGCTTCGGTCGACCATAATTTGGAGATCGATATCCCTTCGGATACGCTCGCCGTCGTAACCGCCGGATCCTTTGCCCCAGCACAGGCCGCTCTACAAATTCCAAGAGATATCCCTCTTTGGCTCGATTGGCCCAGCGACCCCCTCGCCGACCTCCATGCCAAAATACAAGCCCCGAACGCCATCGTATCCGACCAAGACATCGCCTACACGCAATCTCTTCGAGAAAGTGCGATTCTGCGTGCCGACGCGATCGGTGTGATCTCTATGCGCCAGTACTGGGTCACCCTATCGCAACTGCTCGCGTATGACATTGGAGATCAACATCTACAACAAAGAATCCATTATACGCCGATTGCATATCATTTTCCTCATCCCTCGAGCCCGCCACAATCGAAAACGATTCAACGATTGGCCATCTGTGGATCAGCCAACACTTGGCTTGACGACCAACAAATGAAAGAGGAGATCGATCACGCATTGAACGTTCACGAACAACTGGAGATCCATATCTTCGGCGGTGGCGTTCAGAACCATTACCTTGCAGGAGGCGAGAGAATCGCAGCGTGGAGGCATCCGAGGATCCACCACCATGGCTGGCTCCCGCAATCAGATTTTCTCAAGGAAATCCAAAACTGCCAAGCCGGCTTTTGGATCGATCGACCGGGGGTAGAGCCCCTGCTCGGTAGTCGGACAAGAGCGATGTTCTTTTCCTGGATGGGGATGGATATCTTTGGCTCCTGCCAAACCGAACTCATGCAAGACCTCGAACGGGAACAGTTGGTCTCTCCGATGCTTGGCCCCGGAGACCTTGCTCGGGCAATCACCGCAGCAGAACACTTGCGCAAGCAGCCCAAACTACAAGACTACTGTCGCGCATTGTACGCTCCATCCGAGGTTTATGCCCCCCTCCTTCATTGGTTGAAGAATCCGACAAAACGTCCACCCGCTCGACAAGATTTACGGGGACAAGAATTACTGGAAATGAAAAGCCAAATGCAAAGGATTTATGCAAGTCCCACCTGGAGGGTTACAAATCGAGCCCACCAAGCGATCAAGAAATTGTGGAAATATATCCCTTCTGCTGATAAACAAGGTGATTGAGAACTCCCAGCTACGAAGAGACGCATGAAACGCCCATCCATCTTGACAAGAAAGACACTTCTTTCAACAATCATTGTCATCCTTTCTGTTTTGATCAGCCTCTTCTTCTACGGCAAGAGTTCCTCCCATACCATTACCATCCATGCCCCCATTGAAGACGTTTGGGCCTACGCATCGGATTCGAGTAAAGCAGAAGAATGGTCTGTCTACTTTACGCATATCTCATCCCTTCCCGGCGTAGAAGACGGTAAGGTAGGTGCTCTTCGACGGTGTTTCCGGCGAGCAGACGAGACGGGAATACGGTGGGACGAGGAGGTTGTGCAGATCAAACCTTTGGCTTATCGAGAGATTCGAACCTTTAATATAAAGGGTTTTCCGGACGCGAGCTTCGAAAACGTAGAGTTCAAGGTTCACCAACACTATCGTAAAATCGACGAAAATACGACCAATCTCACCTTCGCATCTGAATTGCGCAAACCCTTCTCTCCCATAATTATCATCAAACTCTTGTTTACCGTATCAGAGGGAAAGAGAATCTTCCGGCTTAATTTAGAAAATATCAAGGCCGCTATCGAACAAAAAGAAAGTTACAAACGAATTCACGCCTACGAAGAGGAGAACCGCTTTGATCCTAATCCTTAATGGCCGTTCGTAGCAGGTTT
>JAYYRF010000400.1:0-8702 GCA_036127535.1 Myxococcota bacterium
TTGATAAAGACCCCGTTTCGAGAACCCGCATCTTGAACCCAAATACCGGCATTATGAAGCGTCACCCGCGCATGCTGACGAGAAATTTCCGTGTCCGGAATTTGAACGGAGCACGACTCTGCTCGTCCAATAATCATTTCATCGCCTTCTTGCACCTGATATCGATTTCCTGTCAGAGGTCCTCTAACTGCAACCAACAGGGGTACTCTATCCATGTTTTGATTCTCCATTTTTCAATTTATAATCCAACCGGCTATATTTTTCATGTAGGCTAGCACTAATTTTATCTTTTACAAGAGAATTGGATATTTGCATCCACACTGCGTCCTATTAAGATACTAGTTCTCATGAGACTTTTCTATGCAAAAAAATAATGCTATACAAGAAATTAATGACGAATTAGCCTCGTTCCTCAATCGGGAACTACAAAACATTCAACAAAAGCGACAAGAAAAAGTTGAGATTTCTATGAAATTGAAAAACAGCACAATTCCGGAGGACGAGCAACAAAAACTACAACAACTCCACAGCCAACTCTCCTCCATCCTCGAAGAAAAACTTGAGAACCTCACCCAAGTCATAGATACATTCGATGCACTCGGGCGACAAATTTTAGACGTGGAGTTGGAAACGCGCAAAAGTGAATCGCTTTGCAACACCATCAAAGAAGAACTAGACAGCAAAACCTCCAAAATGACTCTCTTCCAAGAAAAACTCGAGTCACAAACCAAAGAAAACCAGTCTTTACAAGAAAACATTGATCTTTTGCGTGCAGAACTCTCTCTCGAACAAGAGGGTATAGACAGGTACAAAGAAACCGCTCACAAGCTACAAGAGACGCTCGTTCTTTTGGAAAAGGAATCCAAAGACCTTCGAACAGAGAATGCCAAGCTTCAATCCAAACTCAAGCATCTCGAAGATAATATCGAGGGAATGAAACGCCTCAAAGAAGAGCATATGCTCAGTATCATGCATCGTACAGAACAACTGCAAAAGATCTCTTCGGGAACGGAATAATCCCTTATGTCCGATACGACCCATCAACTTTTGCTCCATCTCTATCGGGCTCGCTTGAAATTACACGCACTCGCAGAGGATATCTTACCCAACGATCGCTTCGAAGACTTCGTTCAGAAACGATACGTACACGACAACCAAATCCGCTCATCGAAATATAAAGAGATAGGACAGCGAGAATCGACTCTTTTTCACCTCTTATTGGATCCTTCCGGATCCACGGCTCCAACGTACACGGTCTCTCTGCCACAGAAATCGGATATTCCCATATCCATACCCGATGATACAACGAACAAAACGCTACAACTGCCAACGGAACTCTCCATGGCGACGCCTGACTCAGCCTCGGAGTCCATTCCAAAGGTCAAACCCAAAGCGAAGCAAAGACGTCCTTCGCGCAAAAGATTGGCTCGCACCATGGCGAAGTCTTTGCAGTTAGAGACCAAAGAGACCCCGACCGAACCACCATCCCCCATTCAAGCAACCTTCGAGGAATCTCCGCCACCGCCGGAACCCGAAGATGTTGATCTGTTGGATTTTTCTGACTTGGTTCTACAAGAAAGCGATTTTGAACTTCCCAACCTAAAGCCCTTTGCGGCAGAGGGAAGCAGCGCAGAAAACATTGCCGATCGACTTCTTGAACTCGATGACGCCATCGATCGAAACCCAAAAGATGGACAGCTTCTTTTACAACGCGCACAACTGTTTGAAGAGGAATCCAATTGGATTTGCGCGATTAGTGATTATTTAAAAGCGACGGAAGTGCTCGCTTCGCCACAAGCTTGGAGGGCACTCGAACGCATCTATCGAAGCCAAAACCTAGAGGCAAAGGCGTCCAACGCCGCAGCGCAATTACAGAAATTCCCCAAAATATAATCTCATTTCTCGGAAGAGATTCAATCGACAAAAACCATCACTTCGACGCAAGATTTTTTACACGAATATAGATAAGACTTCGATATGGACAATCGCACCCAAAAGATACACGAAGCCGCATGCTCCCGCGGAGACAATGGATACATCGATCCACAAACCGGATTTTTTGTCCTCACCGCAAAATACTTGTCAGAAAGAGGGCACTGTTGTGGAGCGGGTTGTCGTCATTGTCCATACCCCCCAGCAGAGCAGCGCTCAGCTGGAAGACCCACCATCTCAGGAGAAGAAAAATGAAACCCGACGAAGCAGCTGAACGGGCCATGAAGGCCCTGCGCTCAGAAGATCCGCGCCAAGCTCGCGTTGAGCTCGAGGAACTCATCGCACAAAATCCCGAAAAGATAGACTTGAGACATTCCCTAGCGGTTGTACTACTCAAAATGGGAGAGGCCAAAGCCGCGCATATCATTTGTTCTGATGCGATTCGCATGTGCTACGAAAAGCGAGATGACACGGCCGCAACGATCCTCACTCCGCTGTACTTGGTAGATGCCGAAGCATGCGAAGAGCTCTATATGCTCAGCGAAGCAGAAAAAAGTTATTCTCTCATTCTCGAACAGGAACCCGAACATCCATACGCACGGCAGAGATACGCGTACTTGCTCTTAGCCAATGGACGCATAAAAGAGGCGGTATCTGAACTCCAAACATATTTGGAATACGGATTGGATGAACCGGAATCTATTCAGGCACACGAAAAGTTAATCGAAACGATTAAACTCTACCAAAACCAAGACATTCATCCCAAGGAATTTTTGCATGCACACCGCGAGGCTTATGTAGAAGCCTTCGATCAAATCGCAAACAAATTCGGACCACAAGGCTGGAGTTTTGAAGCACCGATCGGTCGCGTCGGTGAAGATGGTACATACGAGTTGATGGTTCCCAAGGGATCACCGCGCTACGCGACATCCAGAGCGGATGCATACAATCCGGAAAACGGACAGCAAGCGCGCATCGGTGATGGAGCAGAGGGAGGCCCTTTGTACGTCGCGTTGGCAGATTTTGAATTTTTAGCCCAAATGCCCTTTGTGGATAATTGGCCGGGAAAAACATTCTCGGTTTCGGTTTCGAGCATGTGCGCGTGGAACCATATGCCGATTCATATACGAATGGTCAATACCGCATCGATAGAAGTTTTGGATTCTTACATCGGAGATTGGTATCAAGAGGGCTTTTACGGTGCGTTTGGCGATCGGCAACAGATCGGAATGTTTCACTCGATATACGGTATGGAGCAAGTCGATGAAAATACAATTTTATTCTACGTCGATCTCGGACGATCTCGCTTGGACTCAATAACAGATTTGATCAATCGTTTAGAAAATCTTCACAACGAACATCCCATTGACAGTGTCCTGTTTGGTCGGGGTTTACTCTAGGCTCTTTTCTCTTAATTTATCGCGTGACCAAATCACATTCTGCGCAATTGTCTTCCGAACCAATTGGGAGACATAAAAATACCCGATATATTGATTAATATAGAGAGGACTCCCTATGCGCATTATCCTGATTAATCCACCTATCGATTCCGTAATCGAAAAAGGGAACGTAAATCCAGTCACGCAATATCTATTCTACAATTCCGCTCCTCTCGGCATACTGTATATCGCCTCCGTTTTGGAACAAGCCGGACACACCGTTTCGGTTGTAGATGCGGCTGCCGAGCTGCTGAACGTTGAATCGACCGCTCAACGTGTCGCTGATTTTAATGCCGATGTCGTTGGTGTTGGTTCCTTCACGGTTACCTTTGAGAGCACCAAGGCACTGGGATTCAAAATCAAAGAACTCTGCCCAGATCTACCGATCATATTGGGCAGCTATCACGTTACCTTGGTTCCCCACGAAGCGATGAGCAGCGAATGCTTCGATGTAGGCGTTCTGGGAGAAGGTGAATTCACAATGCTCGAACTTGTCGAGCACTACGAAGGCAAACGGGAGCTCGCAGACATACAAGGTATCTGCTATCGCGTCCCCGACCCATCGACTCCGGAAGGATGGTCTCTTCACAAGACGAAAACGCGACCAAAGTTTAAGGATTTAGATTCTCTACCCTTCCCCGCACGACATCTTTTGCCCCCAAATATCTACCGACCCATCCCCGTTGATGATCACGCTTTTCCAAAATTCGCAATGGTTACATCTCGCGGCTGTCCACATGCATGCGCTTTCTGCCAAAAATCTCGTTCGGGTTACCGCAGCCACTCTCCTCGATATATCGTAGATGAAATCGAGCATCTGGTTCGAGACTACGGCGTACAAGACATCGCTTTCGTCGACTCCTTATTTTGCGCAAATAAAAAACGTGTCCACGCGATCTGTGACGAGATTTTACGCAGAGGACTCCAAAAAAAGGTCTCTTGGACGTGTTCGAGCCGCGTTGAAGTCGTCGATAAACCCCTACTGCAAAAGATGAAAGATGCTGGGTGCTGGAGAACGCGCTTCGGCATTGAATCCGGGCACGATGACGTACTCGACTTTATCTCCAAAGGGATTACCCAAGAGAAGATTAAGTCTGCAATCACAGCTGCCGATGAAGTTGGTTTGAGGCCAAAGGCTTTCTTCATGGTGGGTCATATGCCAGACACAAAGGAGCGAATTTTAGAAACGATCAACTTCGCGAAATCCATTCCTTTACACGACGTAACCGTTCAAATCAATACTTTACTGCCCGAAACCCCCCAATTAGAAATCTGGAAACGCGAGGGATACAAATGGGGTCGTTTGACCAGAAGATCCACCGATGAGAAAAGTTTTTGGGAGCCCACATTTGTACCTTGGGGTCTCGAGCCAGAGGATTTGATCGAGCTGCATCGACGTTTCTATCGAGAGTTCTATCTTCGCCCCGTTACGCTCAAACGGCACGCACAAGCGATCAAAAATTGGCGGGATTTGTTCAAATACGCACAAGCCTCAACCCTCTTCTCCTTTCTCTTCTTCGACCAAGAGCGTTTGTCCGTATCTATGGTCAAGCAAACCATCAAAGATCGCCTCGGAAAAAAAGCAGGTTTACCCAAAGCAGCAAAATGATTTGGATATGGCTGTTCGGAGGCTGCTCCATCGGTGAGAACGAAGATGCATCCGTCCGCACGAAATCGAGGCGCCTCCAAATTCAGGATCTCCCCAGTGGAGAGGAGAAAAGAATTGCGGTGTTACAATTCCTACAAGAGCACCCAGAAGAAGCGCAAAACCTCTGCCCAACCCTACAGAACGCAGATTTGAAGGCACAGTGCGAAAAAATTCGAGGCCGACCACATCTATGGTCAGAACCCCGTAGCAACCAAGTGGATCGAAAAACCGATTTGGAAAGTAAATCGACAACAACCACCTGTGAACGAGGCCCTTTGTATCAAAACTGCATCGAAGAGGCCGTAGACCAAGCGGTTCGTCGCGGTCAAATTTCCACGATACTCGGATTGTGCCAAAGCATCGAACAGGAAAAGTGGAGAGCAGAATGCCTGTTTAATGCCGCGGAGAAAACAACGCTACACCGTGGTTCACACGGATACGCCGAGGGGGTTGAATTGTGCTTTTCAGCAAAACCCTTCTCTGAAAATTGTCAAAATCATCTCTTAATGTTGCTAGCACAACGAGCACCATCGGCACACAGCGCCAACCAAGAGGATTGGAAACCCATTTTCTCTGCAGAGAATGCCGTAACGGCCGCATGGAGCTGGAGAGATCCCACCGAAAAGCAAAGAGCCAAAGAAAGACTATGGTCGGAAGCACTCGGATTTGCATACACCGGTGTGAAGCCGGTCACGGGCGATCCTTTAGACGTCTTACCATCGGATTTGAAACCCCATATTCACTCTGCGATCGCGCGAAGACTCATTCGTATCCATTCCGCGCGCAGTTATAAATTATCAACGTGGGTAGAACTCGCAGAAAATAGCCTACAAGAGCGACAAAATGGCCAAGGAAAAAGAAATTCCGAGCACAAATTTATCGCGGCTGCCGATCTGTGGAGTGAGACCGAGGACCTCGCCAACGTTGCATATATGGCAACCAGTCGTCGCTTGTGGTCAGAGGATAGTCGAATAGATTTACATATCGCAATTTTAGAAGCCGTAGCAAGACAACCACCCGCTCATTTACCTCTTTTGGAAGAAGGGCTTCAACATGCGAACCCTCTCGTCCGAAAGACCGCACAAAGATTGTTGTCCAAGCTTAAAATGGATGAAGGGCAAATGCCCAATTAAATCTATCCGGACTGAGAGACGGTGTTTCTCGGTCCAAGATATCCGAGCGGTTCCGCAATATCACCACATATTTGATGAATAATCTCTTGCTCTTTCTCGCTGACCCACATCTTCTTTTTATCGACACCGCGTATTTTTTGTGTCATCACTTCTCTTTTGATGCGCACATCGCAATGTTCTTCCAAAAGCGGAATCATATTTTCAGGGTTGCGAACCAAATCTTCAAACAGAATATTGATGGTGTTGGGGTGTGATTGCATCGGTAAGAAACTCTCAAAGTTACGGCGCCACAACTTAGCAAAGAGCCTCACATCCTCCACAATCACCTTAGGCCACTGATAGCACCAGCGAGCACCTTTATAGCTAGACCAAGCGTCGTAGGGGTTTCGGTGCAAAAATATAAACCGAGCATTCGGGTACAGCCATTGTAAAAAGAACGCGGTAACCCCATCGTACCGTATCTCTTTAATACCAAAGCGCTCTCGCCCTAAGGCCAAAACGGGCTCATGAAACAATTGATCCAACATGGTACGAAAGGAGTTTCGCAGTACTTCTGGTTTTGGATACAGGTTGGCGATCCAAAAACTGTGAGGCTCTGTTCGTATTTCTTCATATCCTTCCGTATCCGCCTTTTTATCGAGCATCATCATGGGATGCGGCCAGTCGGATCGCAGCAGCGCTTTGGATGAATTCGCCAAAGAAGGGAGGAATCCAGCGTCTCCGTACGGCTCTCCCCACAAGAGAATGCTCGGATCCGAAGAGATGAGTCGCTGAACCAACGTACTTCCGGATCGCCAAATCGAAGCCAAAACAAACACGGGTCGTACATTGTCCTCCATGGGAGGAACATTCCACTTTTTATCAAAATCAAGCCAAGGATTGTTCATGTTTTCCTTCTGGTCTTCGCGTCAAACGCCTCAAGTATGGTTTCAATGTATCCAATTACAAATATTCGGCACATCTTTTCGCATTAAATTCAGCGGAAGAGATGGCATCTACAAATGTACCGATCCAATGATATTCCTATACAGCACATCAAGATAGTGTTAAGGTACGATACACTTTCCTGGTTATGGAATCCACGTACTTTTAGCACCAGAGACACGGAATGCACCCCTTTCTCTCTTTCCTTCTCGGTATCGCAATTGCCACCGTCATATTGATGTTTTTGGTTCGAAAGCGCATACGCGTATCTTCTCACCAAGCTCTTTTAATTTTTCGTCGAGGGATACCTGCACGGGTTTCTTTCAACGACGTGGTGATCTTACCTTTTTGGGAGGAAGTCGAATTTATCGAACTCAAGCGGTTTATTTTAAAATGGCGCTTTGTAGAGAAAGACAGTCTGTATACCAAAGACTACCAACGAATGGATCTGGCGCTCGAACTCGAGCTCAGTATTCCACGCGATACCAAAAAGATTTTATCTCTCGCCCAAGATTTCTCTGCAGATACCCTTCACGACGCAGAGAAGATCCAGGCTCTCCTCACACCACAACTCCAGCAGACCTTGGGATCCATACTCGTCGAAAAATCGGTCTTTGACTGGAACTACGAGCGAACAGAACTCATCGACGAACTCAAGAGAAGACTCTCTTTCTCGCGCAAGGAGTGGGAAGTACAAAATATCACGATATCTCTCCTGCGTTCGACGGCAAAATCCGCATACAAGGAAGACTCTCTCGAGGATCAAAAAGGTCTTTTAGCATTTTCAGCAGAAGAAGAAAGCTTGGAGCAGATTAAAATCGAACGACTGGAAATTGCGGAGCAGAAACAACAACGAGATCTCGAAAAAGCGTCTCTACAAGAGCAGAGCCTCGAAAATCAACATTTGAAAATAAAAGTAGACGAAGCAAAGGCTTCTTTGCAACGAGATATCGATATCTTTCAGCAGAATATCTCGGTTCAAATCGATATTCTCAAAGCCCATCTCGATACGGAACTCAGCGTCTACCGAAAAGAGGCCAGCCAAAGCGCCGCCCTCTTGGGAAAAACTCTTCCCCAGGGTATGACAAAGGAAGTAGACAAGATTCGCAACCAACAGCGCATCGAAGCCGACATGCTCAAACGGGAGCATCTCGATCGTTCCCAAGATCTACACACAGACAAAAAATAGCCCCTACACGCAACAGCGTGAATTGGCCTGTCAGCAACCCAACGTACGTTGCATCGTCCCAATACGCAGACCCGACACAATCATAAACGGGGTTTGCCAGCGCTCGAATCACTACATGTTTTGAATCAAAACCCAGAAGACTTCCGGTCTGTTTTTGACCTATACACCAACAAAAAGTCGCGTTATAGTTAACGGAAAGAAGGAGAACGCATGTCCAAAAGTAAGATCGATGCTCTGGTAAAAGACTTAAAAAAATACAATACCGCGTACCGAAAAGGAGAGCCGTTGATCAGCGACCGAAAATACGACGAGCTCATCGATACGTTAGAGGAACTCGATCCGGACAACACCTTCCTCACAGAACTCGAACTCGAGTCCATCGATAAGAATAAAGAGGTCGTACGTACCTTCCACATGCGTTCCATCAAAAAAGGTAA
>JAYYRF010000401.1:0-2753 GCA_036127535.1 Myxococcota bacterium
GGGGCGCGACCGAAGTTCTTCCACCGGAAGATGCCGATTGCATCGTCGATAACACCGCTACGGGGTCGACCTTGGCCGCAAATCGGTTGGCAATTATCGATACGCTGATGACATCTTCTACACGCCTATACGCCAATCCAAGCGTGATGGAAGATCCTTCAAAGCGACCCCAGATCGAAGATTTCGTCCTGTTGCTTCGCTCCGTATTGGCGGCGCGAAACCGCGTTATGCTCGAGTGCAATGTGAGTAAGACGGCACTGCAACGTATTGTGAAGATCGTTCCTTGTATGCGGGAACCAACGATAGCGCCCCTGTACAGTGAAGCAGCGTTTGCCGTCAAAGTCGCCGTCCCTCGAAGCACGCTCTCCGATCTGATTCCCGAACTCAAAAGAAATGGTGCCACCGACATCGTTGTCAGCCGAATCAATCAAATTGTAGCATAGGAAACATCATGACCGTCCAAAAGCCAACCCCAAACCCATGGATCCGCACACAACCATACCAGGTTCCGAGGCACCCAGCATCCATCAGCCTCAAGCTTGACAGCAACGAGGGAAAGGCGCCACCACAAGCCATACTCAAAAGCGTGGAATCGCTTACTACCGAGCAACTCCTGCGCTATCCCAATCCAGCCCGGCTGGAATCGCTCTTGGCTGCTCGCTTTGGCATCCACCAAAAATCCGTTTTGCTAACCGCCGGTGGAGACGAGGGTCTGATGCGCATGTGTCGGGCATTTCTCGGCCCCGGTAGGAACATGATCTTTCCGGAACCCTCGTTTGAAATGATCCGCCGCTTTGCCGAAGATACCCAGGCAGAGGTGCGCACGGTTCCCTATCCCGCAAGAGGCTACCCAACCGATGCTGTGATCTCGAAATGCGATGAACACACAGCGGTTATTGCCGTTGTGTCGCCCAATAACCCCACAGGAGGTGTTATCACCAAAGACGATCTCTTACGCCTATCAAAGGCGGTTCCACAAGCCATGCTCATGCTTGATTTGGCATACGTCGAGTTTGCCGAACACGATCTGACCGATACGGCTCTGGAACTATCCAACGTGGTGATCTTCCGGACGTTTTCCAAAGCATTCGGACTCGCAGGCCTACGCGTAGGGTATGCAATGGGACCGGAAAGATGGATTACCTTGCTGCGTTCAGTCGGACTCCCCTACCCCGTATCACAAACCGCACTGCGGCTGGCGGAGTGCTGCTTGGGACTTTCGGAAGATCGAGACAACACGGTTCGCAAGCTTCGCTCTTTTCGCCAAACGATCGCCGCCACCTTGTCAAAATGCAATATACAATCCCATCCCTCTCAGGCAAACTTTGTCTTCTCCACGGGTGTGGATGGCTCTTGGTGGCGGGATGCGATGGCCGGTTTGGGCATTGGGATCCGCGCCTGGCCCGGCCATCAAACGCTGAAGCAAGCCATACGCATTTCTTGTCCAACCAATACCGAGGACACCACGCGGCTCTGTCGCGCTATCGAGACCATTTCATCGCCACAGGCACTGATCTTCGATATGGATGGCGTCCTTGCAGATGTAGCCCGCTCCTACCGCGCCGCGATCGTACGAACAGCAAGACATTTTGGAGCCGAGATAGCGGCCTCCGATATCGAGCGGATCAAGTCAAACGGGGACGCCAACAACGATTGGGTTGTCACCTGGCGGCTCCTCGCAGAGCAAGACATCGCCGTATCCTTGGAGAGTGTCACCGACGTTTTCGAGCAGTTGTATCAGGGCATCGGAACCAAAGAAGGTCTGTACAAGAAGGAACGCTTTATCGGAAATGCGGAGGTTCTTGCGCACTTGGGTCAGCGATACAAGCTCGGAATCGTGACGGGAAGACCCCGGCAAGATGCCGAGAGGTTCCTTCGAGATTTCGGGCTCATTGACCGGTTCGAGACTGTGATCTGCATGGAGGATGCTCCGTGCAAGCCAAGTCCAAAGCCGGTATACAGAGCACTTGAAGCCATGGGTGTCGACCGTGCCTGGATGCTTGGCGATACCCCAGATGACATGGTTGCCGCACGAGAAGCGGGGGTACTCCCCATCGGAGTGGTACCACCGGGGGTAACCGCAGAGCCTCTTGGTACGACGCTTCTGCAGTCGGGCGCATCGATTGTGCTGGAACAGTGGGACAGCATCCTCGGGAGGCTCCCATGAAAGCACGGTTGGCAAGCATTCAGCGTAAGACACGAGAGACAGACATCAACCTTTCCTTGAACCTGGATGGAACGGGTCAAAGCAACATTCAAACAGGCATTGGCTTCTTAGATCATATGCTCACCGCGCTGGCTCGTCATGGTCGCTTCGATCTAACACTGCAGTGTAAAGGAGATCTCGATGTCGACGGTCACCACACTAGCGAGGACTGCGCACTGGTTTTGGGTGCCGCCATTGACCAAGCGCTGGGTGAGCGCCGGGGAATCCAGCGCTTCGGCTACGCATACTGCCCGCTAGATGAGGCGCTGGCTCGGGTCGTTGTCGATCTGTCCGGTCGTCCATGCCACGTGGTTTCCCTGGGTCTCCGCAGAGAGAGAATCGGAACCATGGCCACCGAAAATATCACGCATGTCTTTCAGTCTCTCGCGATTGCCATGCGTGCTTCCGTCCACGTCGACTTGCTGCGCGGAGAGAATGATCATCATCGTGCGGAAGCAGCCTTTAAAGCGTGTGCACTCGCCCTGCGACAAGCCGTCGCCTTGACCCACGACAACAGCATCCCAAGTACCAAGGGGGTATTATGACC
>JAYYRF010000402.1:0-3885 GCA_036127535.1 Myxococcota bacterium
TCTTGGTGAGATACCGGTAGGAACAATGATAGAGGCGGGTGGCTATCTTCTGATTGGAGATGAACAGGTCTCTGGTGATTTGGGTGTAGAGCCGGACGTTATCATGTCGATGTCGTTGGGGAACGCGGGCTCCAATGCAGAGGGAATACGAATTGTAGATTGTAATGAGCCATCTATAGATACGGTCATATACGGAGAGCCACTGAATGAATCCGATGGTTGGCGCGATGATTTTGGAAATGTTCCGACGTCCTTTGCACCCAAACCAAGGTCTGGTCAGAGTACGGGTCGGGTTCCCAACGGGAGTGATTCAGATGATAGTGGTATCGATTTCGCACTTTTGGATTTTACGTCTCCTTGGGGAGCGAATGATGCAATTCAGAGTTGTGATGGTGCAACAGACATTAAAATCAATGAATTCATGCCCAATCCAGACTCAGAAGAAAGCTCTGCCGATGAGACCAACGAGTGGGTAGAATTATATAACAACAGTTCCTTGGAAGTCGATTTATCCGGTTGGGCTCTGCAGTGGGGGACGAGCAGCTACGGGTCAGAATTTGTGATACCACAAGGCACGAGCATCGCTCCCAACTCTCATATTTTAATCGGCGGTGAAAATGTAGAGGGTGCAGACGTTGTGGTTCCGGAAGAGGATGATTTATCCATGGGAGCAGCGTCATCCAATGCTGATGCTTTGCGCTTACTTCATTGTGGTCCTGGTGTAGCAGATACTGTTATTTATGGTCCAAGTGATGATGATGGCATTGCTGAAAACACCGATGAGTGGGAAGACGATGGAGGAAATATTGCCGTTTCGATTGCGCCCAAAGCGGTAGCTGGCATCAGTATCTCCAGAAGAAAGGATGGTCAAGACAGTGATGATAGTGGGTCGGACTTTATGCTCAGTATCCAAAGCACACCTGGAGAGGCCAATCCAGAGGTAGAATGTCAATCGGGAACGGGAACGATCAAAATTAACGAAATCTTTCCCAATCCAGATGGAACGGATGGTGGTTCAGAATGGATAGAGTTCTACAATACCGGAATGCAAGCTGTTCGTTTGGACAGCTGGACGATTGAGACAGCGTCGAGTTCTTGGTCTTCGCGCTATTCTTTTCCCGCTGAAACGATCATAGAACCACAATCATTTCTTTTATTGGGCGAAGAACTGGTACCGTTGGAAGTGGTTGACTTGACGACGACGTCCTCTTTGAGTTTGGGAAATGCATCGACCGGATTGGATGGTGTCCGTTTGAAGGATTGTCCAGGAGAGGTAGAGGATACAATTTTATATGGAAAAGGAGGAGCCGTAGCATCTTCAGATGAAGTGACTTTTTACGATGACGACGGCGGTGAAAGCTTTGCTATCTTTCCGGATTCAGGATTGAGTATTGGTCGATATCCCGACGGAGAAGATTCGAATGACAACAGAGCGGATTTTCAGTCAAATATGCAACCTTCTCCGGGGATAGAGAATATTGAAAACGCGTCTGACAACGACGAGAATATCAACCCTGAAGTTCCGTCGAAAGGTTGCGGTCGGGAACCTTCTGGGGGGGATAGTCCGAGTAAGTGTTCATATGTTTATGGAATACCGAATGCTGTTTGGCTTTCTTTTCTCTTCGTATGGTTCAGACGGCGTAAAAACTGAACACTGATATTTATTCACAAAACTATGAATAACCTGTGAATAACTTATGTAAAACACATGCAAAAGAAAAAAAAACTGCGATTAAATAACCTAAAACGCAGTTTCGACTTATGAACAAGTATATAGCTATTCAGAGGGGGGCGGCTCGACTTCTTTATTGCCTTCTTCCGGTGGTTTACCGATCCCGTTGGTGTTTTGATCAGGATTTTGCTCTTCGAGCTGTCCTTGTTGTGGCGGCTTGGCAGTGGGTGCATCGGGAGAGACGGCACCTCCGATTGGGCCGAAGCTTTCGACGGGACTCGCATTTAGGTCAAGCCCCTTGAGCGCTTCTGATGGAACGATTTGACCACCTCTTTCGAGCAGAGCCATTCTTTCGCCATTGGTGGGCTTACCATCGCCATTACTGTCTACGAGGAGTTCAAAAACCAACGGCTTTTTACCTTTGGGAACGAAGACTTCATATTCTCCCAATGAAGAGATATTTTTCACAGTAATGATTCCGCCACTCTCCTTGAGCGGTTTTCCGTTAGGGGTTTGTTCTTGAAATGGGACAACGCGTAAAATCATTGGCGAACTGCAATCGTCGCCGGTGCATGAAATCGTTCCCTTGAGAGAGACGTAGTCAATTTCTTTGATCGATTCTTGTGTATATTGTGGAGGGGGATCTCCGTTTCCACTGTCATTAATTTTAATGGTTATCGAATCCTTTATAATTTCCCCATCCGCTTCAGGATATCCAAACTGTTCATTCGGTTGATCGGGGGGGGCACCATCTGGTTGTCCTCCCGGTGCTCCACCTGGGCCATCAGGAGGAGGTCCTCCTGGGGGGGTTCCACCTGAAGCTTGATTATTACCTTGTGTTTGTTGCTTACTGGGATCTCCGTTTGGATTTCCACCCGGTCCGTCATTCGACATAGAATTATTGGGTTTTTGGGGGGGCTTGGTAGACGTTCCAGCCGCAGGAGGTGGGTCACTACAAGCGAGGAATAAGGAAAAAATTAAGTTCACTTTGAATCTCCGTGGGGAAAAGTGAAGGGGGCACCGGTTGCCGCCTTTGTTAGCCTGTCATTTATCGCAATACCGAGTCCGGTAGCTTTTGCTCTTTCTACAACGAGCACGTCATGTTTTTCTTTATCAAGCCTTCTCAATTCTGCATAGAGTTTTTTGCCATATTCTTTTGTTGGAAGAGCGTGAAGAACCGCAACTTTGAGTCCCTTTGATCGAAGAATGGACACATCTTTATTTGTATTCTCAGAAAGAAACAAACTCGTTCTGGGTGCATAATGTGCCTTTAAAGTTCCTGGAGCAATGGTATTGGAGGATTGTAAAGAACCGACACAGGCTTGAACCTCTTCCAGAGAGACTGCGCCCGGCCGTAGGATTGCAGGACCGTTGTATAGGTCTACGATTGTACTTTCCATACCAATTTCGCAATTACCGCCGTCCAATACAAAAACTCTATTTCCAAATTCTTCTCGAACGTGCTGTGCTGTAGTTGGACTAATACGACCAAAGCGATTGGCCGATGGAGCAGCGATTCCCCCCTTAAATTGAGAGAGAAGTTTGAGCGTTAGGGGATGATTGGGAACGCGAATACCGAGAGAATCCAAACCGCCGCTGACCTCGGGTAACACGTGAGGTTTCTTTTTGAGTATGATCGTTAGTGGACCAGGCCAGTAATTCTCGACCAAAGCATCGGCTTTATCGTCCCAAAAAACCCACTCTTTGGCTCTTTCTACATTTGCGACATGTACGATAAGAGGATGATCTATCGGTCTATTTTTTAGCGCAAAGATTTGGCGAATTGCCAGCGGATTGGATGCATCTGCTCCCAGTCCATATACGGTTTCCGTAGGGATTGAGAGAATTTTTCCTGTGCGGAGTAGGTCAATAGCATGTGTAATTAAATTCATTTTTGGTCAAAAGATGTCCGTAAAAAGGTTGTTCTTTTTATGAAAAGTGCCTATTATATATATGCAAATCAATCCCAGAGAGGTAACGCCATGTCGGTCAACAAAGTAATTTTAATTGGAAATTTAGGCAAAAAACCAGAACTTCGCAACACAAATAGCGGTTTAGCTGTAACCACCTTAGGTGTCGCTACCAGCGAAAGAAGAAAGGGCCCAGACGGTCAATATAACAATCAAACAGAGTGGCACAATGTAACCGTTTTTGGTAGCCAAGCTGAAAATTGTGCAAAGTTCCTCGATAAGGGCCGCCAGGTCTATGTAGAG
>JAYYRF010000403.1:0-6499 GCA_036127535.1 Myxococcota bacterium
AAAACGACCCATGACTCCTCTGGATGCAAGCTCTGTTGCGACCTTCATTCCCGCTGCTTGGATATCGAGTCGATAATCAATTTTGGCCGGAAAGGTGCACCCCATAAAGACTTGTCCGCTTGGGCCCCCCAAACATTGATCGTGAGTAGAGATGGACACCGCTTTTCCCAAGGCGTTTACCCGGCACTGTGAAGAAGGAGACTGCTTATCTTTTCCTTCGATCCATTCTTCAACAACCCCTTCCATATCTTGATATTTTTTATGAAAACTCTCCCAATTCTCTTGTGGAGCCTCAAATCTAAGATTTGGTAGCATAGACAAAATTTTCTTCTTTCTCTCGATTTGATCGAAGGCTTGTAGATCTCCATAATAAAAAACCGCGTTGCCTTCTCCAGAAAATCCCTCGTTTAATTTCACGACGGCTCTCTTGATTTGATTATTTCTATCCCAAAGTATGGAAAGGGCTTCGGCAATATCGTGTTGGTCTTTCAGGCGCTCAAAACCATCCGGAAATTGAATACCGGCTGCGCGAAAAATTTCTCGGCATCCACTTTTGGTTCCGAGTTCGTTGTAGTCCGGATCGTTTGCATAGAGTGGAATGCCCAGTTGAACAGAGAGCGTTCGCTCGAGCGGTGTAGAATTGAAACACACCATGTGCGCTTTGTCTAAGGAGCCAATTGCTTCTTTGATCCGCTGAATCAAGCGCGGTCTACGCAGGATTTTTTGAGAAAGAGGAATATTCGCGGCATCGGCACAGTTGAATAAAATGAGGCGTTTTCGGGCATGATAAGATGGGATACCGCCCAAAAGATGGAGATAGTAGTCGATAACAATGGGAGAGATTGCTTGCGAGGTAACAAAAATGACGCGGGTTCTCGCTCTTCGCAACAACATGAGTGTGTAGAGCATACGCTCTTCATAATGATGAACCCCGCTGATTTTGCTCAATTCCCGCTTGTCCATAGATAGGGATGGGATCACCACAATGGTCTGGCTCACGCGATTATCATTCGATACCCACCGGAATAGATCAGGCAATTTTGACTGTAATTGGGCGAAGGTGGCTTTTTCTTCAGGAGAGCCGGGTAAAGGGAGCATAGTTTCCTCGATTTTGATTTGCATGAACCTAATAATTGATTGACAGGTAAAGAAGCTATAATTATTCTTCGTTGAGCGGGGAGAAGAATGAGAAATCTTTCTTTGGGTGCGATACGCAAACATAAAACGATATATTGGGGAGAGATGGGTTGTCCACCCCAGCGCTGGATGTCTCACAGCTACAGTCGAGAGCATACGTATCGACGGGTTTCCGTGACACTAAAGCGTCGCCGGTCTTTGTTGTTACAGACACCGAGGTGGAGCGGGGGACAAGACTTTATTTTGCAACTAAGACGCGAAATGCCGGGTAGTATTTACATACCGATCCGCTTTCCCCCTTCGGCGCAGCTGTTTGAATCATGGCTTTATTTCTTGGAAGAGTTTCGTCGCTATTGTTCTTTGCCTCGAGAAGAATTGTTGCAGGTCGTCGCTGAACGAAAAGGCTTTCGTTGGAAGATCATAGACATACTGCGCACGCTGTCAGAACAACAGGTTTCCGTTCTTTTCTTCGACCAGTTGGAGCGTTGGCCCTTGAGTATTGTGGAAGACTTACAGCTCGCGTGGATTCAGGTGTAAAAAGAAAAAGGGGATGCGCATACAACACCTCTTGTTTTGGCTGGTGCTTTGCAAGGAGGGCTTTTCCCCAATCGTATTTGGTTGAACGATTATTCTCAATACGAATCTACCAGCATCTTGAAAAGCGTTTTGAGCCGGGAACTCTCTGCTGAAGAGGAGCGGTTGGTTCAACTTTCCGGCGGTATACCGGAACTCTTACACGCTTTGATTTGGGGGATAAAAAACGGTGCGGCCACGCAAAGTTGGTCGTCGGTACATCGAGAGATTCGTTCGGTTATCGATTTGATAGGTGCACGATCATTTCTCTTGGAACGTCTGTATGAATTGCAGGCGGGTTCGTCGGATTTTCAGTCAAAAAGCGATCACATTCTAAAGCAGGCAGGATTGGTGCGAACCGATTTGATAAACGGAGTACGCGTTTCGTCGTTGCGGGCGCCATATGTATCGGAAGTTCTTCGTTTGGATAGCGTTTAGATTTGATTTAAAAGCCAAGAAACGCGGTTTTTTCCCTTTTTCTTTGCTAGTTGTATCTGCTCTCGTACCTCTGACCAAATCTGATCGGTGCTGCGTTTGTTTTTTCCCACAACGGTGAGGCCGCCGAGACTTGCCGTACAGCCAATTCTTTGCATTCCGATTGTGAGATAGCTGCTCTTGATAAGTGAACGAAGCCGCTCCGCCACGATACGTCCACCGGTCGTAGAGGTTTGAGGCAACAGAAAGGCAAACTCATCTTTTCCCAAATATGCAATTACATCGGACGCGCGCATACTCTTGAGCATGTTTCTTGAAATGAGGCTCAAGAGATTGTCTCCGGTCGGATATCCGTAACTGGTATTGATGCTGTCGAAATTGTCGATGTTGAGCAGAATAAGTGAAAAGGAGTAATCGCTATCGGTATTTTGGAGGAGCATGTTCAAACGTTGTAAAAACCCGTTGCGGTCTTCTACTTCCTTCCTCGATGGAGGTTGGTTGTGTGTATTGGTTAAGAATGAAACGAGCTTGGGAAGATCGGTTAGGCTTCGAAAGTCCAGTGCAGGAGATACATCGATGCCCATATCTTGTGACAGAGAGTTGGAATTCGTCTCCGCCATTGTGAATAACGTTTCGATATCCAATTGGTGATTTTTTGACCGTTGCAGTATGTCGATTCCATAACGACAGCGCCTCAGAGCTTCTGTTTTGGGAAAGGTTTGCGATAGATCACCAAGACAATCTGCCGCATACAAAATACAGGACAAGAAATCTTGACGATTGTCGGCCATAAAAGGTTGATAATGCGTCAATATTGCCTGTATGATGCGTGGTGGGAATAGCTCGGCCAAACCGGTTCGTTGCAGTTCTTGAACGTGAGAAAATCCGGTCAAAATCTGTGCATTTTGATTTCGAAGTTCGCTGGGCATGGCACGAAGTCGATAAATATACGGACTGAGATGGGGAAGTCTCGCTGCGACAAGAAGAGAACCAAGTTCGGATGCGAAACCGGCAATAAAGGCTTCATAGGGACTTGGGTATTGCAGCTCTTCTGCAATCGCCTGTGCAGCAAAACCGCGTCTTACGGAGTCTTGCCAAAAATAACCCTTGCGAAAGTCGGGCATATGCACATTTTTAAAAATTGAAATGAAGGAGCTGCATAAAAACAAATGACGAACGCGTTCAAATCCGATTTGGCGAACGCATTGGTGAATAACGGGGGTGGTGACGGTGGGGGGGCGTCGCTTGGGAAAAAGTATATCGAGCATCAGATCGCAAAAGCTGGGAGACAACAATGCGAGCTTGGTCAGTTGATCCATGGGCAGTTCGTCTTTTACTCGAAGTAAGGACTTGAGCACTTTGGAGTTCTTAGAAGATATTTTTAGCAAATTGGCCGAGGTCATGGATTTTGAGACTTTTTTGGCAGTGAGGGGTTCTGTTTTAGAACACGTAGCGTGTGATATACTTTATTACACATTCCTTTGAGTGTCACAATATCACTGTGATTGAGGTTGGCTCCATCGATAAATCGAAGCAATTGGTTGTGCAGATACACTTCTGAGCGACTCTTCGTGTAATCGCTTAATCGGAGGGCTTGCAAAGCCAATTCAACGAGTTGCTCTTGAATTTTATGCTCCAAAGATGGTGAGATTGCCGGTCGTTGCTCTTTCTCCTCTTCCTCCAAAGGAACGGTAGCCATCAGGTGTGCTCCGAATACGTTGACCGCCTGACTGAGATTCAGTGAGCGATGTTCATGTGTTGGTAAGGTAATCAGTGCATGGCAATGCTTAAGATCGTCGTTACTTAAGCCGGAATCCTCCGGACCAAAGACCAAGCCAATTTTGGTTGGGGACTGACATTTTTCACATAGCTCCGGAAGCGTCAACGGAGCGGCGTGCCATTTTCGGTTGCGTGCGGTTGCACCAATCACAAGATGTAGATCTGCAACCGCTTGTGATAGATTGGCGGTAAACAAGGCCTTGTCTATAATGTGAGAAGCATGGGGTGCCATCCAGCGGGCACGATCCGGGTCAAATGCGGGTGGATCCACCATGATCAGAGGTCCCAAACCGTGGTTTGCGATGGAGCGTGCAACGGCACCGATATTACCCGAGTGCTGTGGTCGAACCAAAATAACCGAAACATGTTCAAAAGGAGCGTTCATTTAAAGATACCTGCGATCCATTGGAAGAATCTATTCAGAAGAGACGGGCGTTCTTCCTCTATGTTATAGTCACGTGTCAAACCGAGATCGTCTTCTACATTGAGAACGGAAGAAGGGGCTGCAGTGTTAAGGCGAGAAGACATTTCTGTCGGAACTGGAGTCGTGGTGGCAGGCTCTACCGCGAGAGGGGGAGGAACCAAGGGCTTGACAGGAAGGGATTCCAAAGACGCTATATCCGTCTCTTCGAGTTCTAAATCTTCGTCGAAGTCCTTTGGAGAGGACGGTGGAACCGGGGACACGTTTGGAAGGGATTCCAAAGACGCTATATCGGTTTCTTCGAGGACTAAGTCCGACTCTGCCGGCTCCGGTGAAGGAGAGGTGCTCGGATTGGTCGATGTGGTCGTATTGGTTTCTGTATCCGGATGTGGATTGGAGAGTTGATCTATGTTGGGGTCAGAACGATAGGATTGAATATCGACGCGCTTTTTGGTTGCTTTGTCCCGAGCGTGAACGTTTAGTATCCCATTTTCATCTATATCAAAGAGTACTTCTATCTTGACCCTACCTTTGGGTGCTCTTCTGAGATTGGAAAAGACGAAGGTATTGAGTTGCTGATTCTCGGAGGCCGTTAAATTCTCTCCTTGATAGAGCCGAAGCATAATCGAACTTTGGTTGTCTTTGAACGTCGGTAGCTGACATATCTTTTTACACGGCAGTGGATTGCCTTGGGGAAAAAGAATGTGCATCGAGCCATTTCCTTTTCGTAAACCAATGCTCATGGGTAAAACATCTTTGAGGTGAATGTTGGCTTCTTTGTGCGTAATCGAATGAGCCATCATGGCGGCACCCAAAGCGACGGCATCGTTGGGGTCAATGGAATTCGAGGGTGGATAACCCAAGAAATCTTCCAGGCGCGTTCGCACCAGCGGCATGAGAGATTGACCTCCAATGAGTAAAACCTCATCCAGTGACGACGAATCGATATTCGACTCGTTGAAAATCCGATCACAAGATTGTATGGTAGACAAAACCAGCTCTTCTGTTAATGCTTCGAGTTTTGCTCGACTGAATGTATACTGGAAGAGGAAGGGCGCATCTCTATCCTCTACGGCAAAGGAGAGGCTGATTTCTACCTCTTGAGCGGTAGAAAGCTGGATCTTACTCTGCTCTGCCGTGTCTCTAATTTGCGCCAGAGCATTTTTATCTATGGACAGATCATATCCGTATTCATCGAGAATATGCTCGAGTAAAAACCGGACGATTCGATCGTCAAAGTCGACCCCTCCGAGGAGTGGATTACCCCCCGAAGCGAGAACTTCGAAAAGAGGACCTTGAATATTGACGACGGATATGTCAAAGGTACCTCCCCCAAAGTCATATACGGCAATTTTTTTGTAGGTTTCTTTTTGATATCCATAGGCCAGTGCCGCAGCTGTCGGCTCATTGATGATGCGCAGTACCTCGAGACCGGCCAACTCACCTGCTTTTTGAATGGACTGTCGCTGTTGCTCATTAAAATAGGTGGGCACTGTAATAACGGCTTGGGTGATCTCTTCTGCAAAATACTCTTGTGCGCTGTATCGAAGTTGTTGTAGGATCGCGGCTGAAATCTCCTCCAGCGTAAAGACCTGTTGTTGTACTTTGACCAAGATTTCCTTATCGCTACCCTCGAGCAATTCGTATGTGAATAGCTGGCGCATCTCTTCTGCACGGTGAAAATTACGACCGATGAGTCGCTTGGATGCACGGATGAGATCGTTGGGGTTTTTTTGATATTTGGCTTGGTTTCCGACGACGGGATTTCCCTGTTCGTCTATACTGAACAAGGATGGAAGAACCGTATTTCCATCAGAGAATGGGATCATTATTGGTTTTCCGTCTTTCACATAGGCAACACTGCTGTTGGTCGTGCCAAGGTCTATGCCGATTGCAATACTCATCGAAAAACGATCCTGTAGCGTGTCTAAAAATGTTCAAATAACGGCTTTGGCCACGTTTGACCTTTGAGTTGGATCCGGCCTCCCTTGCTTTCTTTGGAGACGATTTTTCCAATCTCTGTGACGCGTACCCGGTATCGACGTGCAATTTGACGAACGATTGTATCCATGTTGGGTAGAGTCGTAAACAAGAGTTGATAATCTTCACCAAAGGCCGTTTGATATGCCAATACGTCGTCTAAATGTGCCAAAG
>JAYYRF010000404.1:0-6459 GCA_036127535.1 Myxococcota bacterium
TTCTACATCTGTCTCGATAAATCGATCAATTCCATGAACCAAACTGTGTGTCAAACGCCCCTGCACATTTCCTTCTCGCCACGACATATCTTTGACAACGCGCTTTCCACCCTTCAGTTCCGAAGCGATTTCTAAAATTTGATCTGTCCCTGCCGCACCTCGGTTGAGAACCACATCTTCGATCAAATCCCGATACTTTCGCGGGATGTCATCGTAAACGCTCAACTGACCTGCGTTGACAATCGCCATGTCCATACCCTTTTGAATCGCGTGGTATAGAAATATGGAATGCATCGCTTCCCTTATTGGCTCATTTCCCCGAAAACTGAAGGAAAGATTGCTCAACCCACCACTAATTTTTGCATATGGAAGATTGTTCTTAATCCACGCTGTGGCGCGAATAAACTCAACCGCTAAACTGTCGTGCTCCTCAATACCGGTAGCGATAGCAAAAATATTCGGATCAAAAATAATGTCTTGCGGAGGGAAATCGATTGTATCAACCAAAAGGTGATATGCTCTGTGGCAAATTTCAATCTTGCGTTCAAAACTGTCCGCTTGCCCTTTTTCATCAAAGGCCATTACAATCACAGCAGCACCGTATTGTTGTACTTTGCGGGCATGGCGAAGGAATTCCTCTTCCCCTTCTTTCAGAGAAATCGAATTGACAATGCCCTTCCCTTGTATACATTGCAGTCCTTGCTCTATCACCGACCACTTAGAAGAATCGATCACCACCGGAACCCGCGAGATATCGGGCTCAGAAGCGATGAGGTTGAGAAACGTTTTCATGCAAGATTCCGCATCCAACATCCCATCATCCATATTGATATCAATGAGTTGTGCACCGTTCTCGACCTGCTGACGCGCCACCATCAAAGCACGCTCAAAATTGCCCCGTTGTATCATTTTTCGAAATCGAGCAGAACCGGTTACGTTCGTCCTTTCGCCGATATTAACAAAATTTAAGCCTTCAAAAACCAGGGGTTCCAAACCGCTCAACGAGAGCTTCGGCTCGATATGTGGAACCGCACGAGGCTGGTGGTTTTGCACCACCTTTACGATGGCTGCAATGTGCTCTGGCGTTGTTCCACAACATCCTCCCACGATATTCAGAAAACCGGAACGCGCCCACTCTTCTATATGCTCTGCCATCATCTCTGGCACTTCGTCATAGCCACCAAACTCGTTGGGTAACCCAGCGTTGGGATAAGCACTAACGTAGGTGTCACAAACCCGCGAAAGTGTTTCTACATACTGCCGCAACTCCTTTGCTCCCAGTGCACAGTTCAAACCGATGCTCAACGGTTTTGCATGTGCAACAGAGTACCAAAAAGCCTCAGCCGTTTGGCCGGATAAGGTTCGACCGGATGCATCCGTAATCGTACCGGACAGCATGATGGGGTATTCTTGCTTTCGCTTTTTAAACACCTCTTTCGCAGCGTAAATCGCAGCTTTCGCATTCAACGTATCAAAAATGGTTTCGATCAGTAGGATATCGGCACCACCGTCCAAAAGGCCTTCTATCGCCTCCTGGTACGATTCGACCAGCATATTAAAATCGATGTTTCGATAGCCGGGGTTGTTTACATCAGGCGAAAGAGACGCTGTACGATTTGTCGGGCCGATCGCTCCGGCTACCCAGCATATTTTTCCGTCCTCTCTCTCTTTACGCTCCGTACACACCCGTGCGATTTCCGCTGCTTTTTTATTCAGTTCATATACGACAGAACTCAGATCGTAATCCTCTGCCGCAATGGAATTCGCACCGAAGGTATTGGTTTCGACGATATCGGCACCGGCATCGATATACTGATTGTGAATCGCTTCGATCACATCCGGACGTGTAAGGCACACGAGATCATTAAACCCGAGCAATTCAGAAGGGTGTTCTGCAAAGCGTGCACCTCGGAAATCCGACTCTTCGAGAGCATAGCGCTGAATCATCGTACCCATCGCACCATCTAAAACAAGTATTCTTTTGCTTAAGGCATCTCTTAATTTCTGAATCCTATCCATGTACGCTCTCTGAATTGGAAAGAGCTACTTATATAATAGATTCTGTACCGATGGGCTGTAGAAGTGGACTTTTTTATTGGCAAATGCATTCCAAATCAAAAAAATCATGCACCTGTCTACTTTTTTCTGAAATGATTGAATAAATATTGTGCGACATACGTTTTGATCCCTTATCGGAGATACCTATGAAAAACCTGATTCCTTTACTGTTAATGGGTCTACCAGCAACAGCCTTCGCAGAGCAAAGAATTGCTGTTTTGGATATTGAAGGAAGCCTCAGTCTTGATCTAAAAAATCAACTTGCTGATGAGGCTCGGGCGGGTGCACTGCATGCGCTGCCAGCATCCGACTACTCTATACTCACCCGCGAAAATATGATGAGTATACTCAAAGACATGGGTAAAGATCCTTCTTGTATACAAGGTGAATGCGAAATCGACCTTGGAAGAAGCATTGGCGCAGACTACATCATTTCAGGCTCTGTGGTACAGATAGAGGGTGTTTATCTCTTTTCCATAAAACTTCATGAAACACAGGGAGGGAGTCTCCTGGCAGCAACGCGCGTAGAGGGTGAACAAGCGCTCAGCTTGATTCGAAATACCGCTGCTTCTACAGAAAAAATGCTGGAGACCGTCTTGGTCGTCTCAGAACCGATATCACCACCATCCGAATCACCCATCACCGATCAATTAAGACTGATACAGTTCAATTCAAATCCCAATGGGGCGGCCGTTTTGGTCAATGGAGAAATGATATGTCCGACAACCCCATGTACCAAAGCTGTTCCGCCGGGTTTTCATACCGTAGAATATTTTAAAACCAACTACAGATCCTGGAAGAGAGAATTTCAAGCGAAAAATGGCCTGGAAATCCGTGCCGCGCTGACACCTCACTTTTCTTCTCTCGATCTGAAAGCCAATATCCACGGGCTCGATGTTTACATCGATGGAAATCATGTTGGAACGACGCCGTTGGTAGAGTATAAAATTGAGCCTGGCCCACGCTTACTTCAAATTGAAGGTGATTGTTTTGAATCTTATGAGGAGCGTTTTGTCGCTCGAGAGGGTGCCAAGGTTCAAAAAGACGTTCAAATCGAAAAAGATCGCTCTTACATCAAAGTGGAATCCGTTGATAGAGTCGGAAATGCCATTCGAGGAAAAGTATTCGTCGACGGCGAATATATGGGTCAAACACCCTATTACGGAGATGTCTCGTCCTGTGCGAAGAGGGTAGAAGTAGAGGTGAGTTCCTCTTCTCTCCATGGAGAGCCCTACTACAGAAAAAGATCTTTTCCTCTCTCTTTGCGAAAAGATCAAACAGAACACGTACAGTTGCAGTTTGACGTTGGATCCAAGAGAAAGAAAAAGCGCTTTCGAGAGAAAAAAAAAAGGTTTCCCTGGTAAGTATCGGAGGTCCATTTATCGGATACACCCAAAGCGCTTTTCGCGCGGATCAACTTAAAATGCGCCTGAATGGCTCCTTAAGTTCTCAGTGGGACGATACCGGTAATCGAGAATTATACTATGACGGTGCTTCTCTGTTGAATGAAAAACGGTTGCACGGCTTGGAAATTGGATTCGGAGGAATGAGACAAAATTTCGCGAGTGAATTGAGTCTCTCGTTCACCAGTAGCCCCAGCGAAGTCGTAATTGAGAGCCCGTACCCTCTACTCGTTACAGACCTTCAGCAAGTCAAGATGCAAGTGAGTTTGGGGATTGGCAAACAGGGTTCTTTTTGGGGGGCTTGGTCTGGCGCTCATCTGGGATGGGTGAACCACCGCATCAACATCAACGATAATGCGGTTGAACAAGAAGCAAATGGTATACCGAAATACAACATTACAACCGAAGAACCCGACGACGACCCCGCCTTCATCAGCAACCATTTTCGAACCGGAATCAAGGGAGGTATATGGTTCGGAGGACAGACCGGGGTTCGAGTCACAGGAGAAATTGGAACCGATTTGCAAGGATTTTGGGATCGAGGAATATCGATTTCCGTGTATAGCAAAGACCTATTTTGAGGGGATGGAGATTAGACCCTCCGCTAAAAAAGCATCGATGGCTGTAGAAGAAAAGCCTCCTTCCTTCAGTATTTGTATACTGTTCTCACCCAATTGGGGTATGGTTTGTCCAAATCGTCCATTGGGAGGACGGATTTCTCCCTCTTGAATGAGATTTCGACTGTGAATCCAAGGTGATTTTTGTACCTCTGGTGCCTCCAAAACAGGACTGACACAAGCATCTCCGAGGATATCCAACCAATACTCCCTGTTTTTAGATTGAAAAAGAGTGCGCAAGGACTCTCGGTTCAATGTACCCGCCAATGCACGAATTTTTGCTTGAAATTTTGGCTCTACGGCACCGACTGCAAGCCATTTACCATCGGCGCAGCGATATGTCCCATATATGGTAGCCCCTCCTGTTAGCAGTTCCCCCCCGGGCTCTGCCGATCGTCCTTCGGCCATTAGCCCCGTCAACATCGGAGCGTACAAAGACAATGCTGCCTCGGTAAGAGATATATCCAAAACCCGTCCCAGCCCCGTATTGGTACGCTCATACAGAGCGGCGGCTATGTTGAGCGCCGCACACAAAGCGCCTCCCATGTCTGCGATCTGTGTGGAGGGGATTGCATATCCGTGCTCTCCACGGCTTTGGGCCGCCAATATACCGACCTCGGCAATATAATTTATGTCGTGCCCGACGCGGTCTCTTAACGTACCATCTTGACCGTAACCGCTCAAACGAGCAATAATCAAAGATGGATACAATTCATGCAGTCTCGAGGGGCTGAGGCCGATCTGTTCCAAAACGCCCGGTTTGAAACCTTCGACCAAAATATCGTACTGCGCGAGCAGTTGAGTCAAAAGGGTACATGCCTTTGGATGATAAAAGTCGAGGCACAAAGATCGTTTCCCCCAACTTGTGGCTGCAAAATACGCACCTGAACCCTGAATATAAGGAGGCAAATGACGAGTTAGGTCGCCCTTAGGGGTCTCTACGCGATCCACTTGCGCCCCCATTCCGGACAAGAACCAGGTCGCCGCCGGTCCCGGTAAAAGTCTGGACACATCCAATATCTTTACGCCATCCAGCATACAATCCTCTCATATCAGACGAAGAATGAACATCTTACACGATATCGAATGTTCATCATGTTTTCACATTTAATATACAATGATAAGCATACACCGTCTACACGAGCGAATATCTTTATGAAATATACAAAACTCGGTTCTTACTCGGCGTCTGTACTCGGCTTTGGATGCTGGCAACTCGGTGGAAAGTACTGGGGAGATGTAGATGTAGCGCAATGTATGCGTGCCATCGAACGGGCTGTCGAACTGGGTATCAATCTGTTCGATACCGCACCAATCTACGGAGAGGGGCTGGCAGACCGACGTTTGGTGCAAGCCCTGGGATCAAAACGTCACGATATGATTATCGCAACAAAGGCCGGCGTTGACATGCGCGGCGAACATGCTCGCTCATACCTAAATCCGTCATTTTTAGAAGAGGATATTGCTTTATCCCTTAGGCGCTTACAAATTGAATCCATTCCGCTGCTTCAAATCCACTGGCCTTGTGAGAGCAAAACCCCTTTAGAGGAAACTTTTACCACGTTGGCACGCTTACAGGAAAAAGGCGACATTCAATGCATCGGCGTGTGCAATTACAGTACTTCTGACATAAAAGAAATCCAACAATACGTTTCTTTGACTTCCACACAAAATGCCTACTCTATGCTCCGAAGGGAAATCGAGGATACGATTATCCCTGTGGCGCACGAACACAACCTAACAACCATTGGCTATGAAGTGCTGTGTAGAGGCTTACTCGCAGGTAAATACCAATCTCAGCCCACATTTCCATCAACGGATCTTCGCTCACATGATCCTCGTTTTCAAGGAGACTGGCTCAGACGCAATCAATTTCTCGTTCATCAACTGATACGAGCGGCCAATAAACTCGACGTTCCAACCTGTGCATTACCACTGGCCTGGAGTTTGAAGCGCGTAGATATTGCTTTAATGGGCATTAAAAATACCGAACAACTGCTACAAAATTGTCAATCTCTTCGTTTGGCAGGAAAGGAAAGGATTCTCTCATTGGTTGAAGCGATATTGGACTTGTCCCCGCGTCAATAACACAGAATAAATTTCCTCTCTTCTATGCTTGCGTTAAAAACGTAACGGGTTGGAATATATGATGTACGATTCAATAGTTATCGGAGCCGGCTTTGGAGGAATGGCCGCCGCGCTGCGCCTTGCAGAACGCAAGAAAAAAGTACTGCTGTGCGAAGCGCTCAAGTATCCGGGCGGCTGCGCAAGTACGTTTGAAAAGAATGATCTGACGTTTGAGGCCGGTGCCACTCTCTTTTCGGGTTTTGATGACGGACAGTTCTTTCACAAATGGATCAACGAATATTCACTGCCCGTCT
>JAYYRF010000405.1:0-4100 GCA_036127535.1 Myxococcota bacterium
ACTCTACAAGCTAGTTTGGGAATTTACCAATGTCAATCGACCATACAATCAATCTATTTTTTGGTTAGAATCATACTTCTTTTGACCGTATCAGGCTCTAAATACATATTCCATGCTTGAAAAAAAATTGGACCAAACGAGAGAAATAAGAGACGAAACGGTGAAGGTTTAACAATTTCAAATATAAAACCCGCACATTTCACGCTAAAAATGCTTCTCCGTGATCTTAGTCTGGTGCGGGAAAGGAATCTTCGGATTCCTCTTCAGATTCGTATAACCAATCCAAAATATCTTTCTCGTCTGCCGTTTCCATCCAAAGATTCGCCTTTTTGTCTTCCGGTTTCCCTTCTTCGACAACAATCGGAATATCCAGTTTGATTGGAATGCTTTTTGCTGCTTTGGACTCCCGCACCATCGATACGTTTGGTTCCAAACGTCGCCCCCACAAAGATGCACAGACGCCCAGGCCGAGTATGGAAAAAAGAGTACTCGAAGGATTGTCCCAGCGACTGATGGAGACAAAAGCCGCGAATAAAATAGCACAAAGCATCACGCCCCACCGGCGCCATTTCTCGCGAAGCAGCAAAATAATGCAGGCAAGTTGAATCGTACCGATGCAATACTGGAGGGACGTCGGAATGGAAAGCCCGTTGCGCGTTGGATAAAACAACTTTGAAATCGCACCAAAGGTACAGGCCAAAACCAACAATCCGATTCCCAAAATTAGTCGAAACTTCAAAAAACCAAGTGGGGATTTTTCGGTCTGCATTCAATGCTCTCAATAAAAGAAGTCGGTTGGCCGAGAGTCAATTAATGCTATTTTATCACAAACAGCAGCGCGAAGCATAGCTCGGGCCAGGATGCGTCGTATCGTAACACGAGCTGTTGGAACACGACCATCCGGAGTAAAACGTTCTCCCACAACTGTCGGCTCCCATAGAGACATGAGAGGAATAGTAGTTGCCGTTGGTATAATTCATTACCCAATATTCATCGATATATTCAAAATTACCGTTGAGCATATCGGATAATCCCAACGAAGACCGCTCATTGCACGCGGACAACCACTCCGACATAGAACACAGACGTTTGCCTTCCGACATGCACACATCGGCTTGATCATGCCAAGAGGCCGCTGCGTTTTGGTTGAGGTCGATGCAGAATCCTCCAGCATCGGCCATGTCGGAAGGACATCCCTGTTCGACTTCGATGTCGCTTACCGCGTCTTGTAGATCGACGAGCGCATCTTCTTGGGTTTCAATATTCACCGCATTCGAGGCTACTTCGGACGCTTGGGCAACCAATGTACTGTTGATGGTTGTGATGTCCGCCTGGTTTGTAGAAATCGAGCTTTGGTTTGTACCAATTTGCACGAGTTGACTCGCAATGTTGTCCGCATTGCTCTGAATGGCAGCTTCGTTTGTTGCCAAACCAGTCGCGTTCGTCTGAACCGATGTCGTGATGGTTGCAATATCGCCAGTATTCGTCGTTACGACCCCTTCCAAAGTCGTGATGCTACTTTCGAGCCCTGAAACGGTACTCGAAAGGCTGGCAACTTCCGTCGTGTTCGCGGACACAGACGTCGAATTGGCCGCTGCGGTGACCGTATTGGATGATATGGCGGCTGCATTCACGGCAACCCCGCTGGTGTTGGCTGCGATGTCGGTTGCATATGTGATGGATTGATTTTGTAGCGCCGTAATGGAGGATGCCTGGTTATCCGTTTCAGATTGTAGGAGAGACACAGCACCCTCTTGAACGGAAACCCGAACTTCGACATCGGCCTGCTGGTTTTGCAAGGTCTCGACTTCCGTCTGCAAAGCCTCCGCATCCTCGACGATCTCTTCGAGTTGGGTCGTGACGGCTCCGAGATCGGTGTTGGTCGAGAGATCCGCCACCGTTTGTTGAAGCTCCGTCAGTTTTTGCACGTGTTCTTCAACACGACTTTGCTGACTGCTCAAAGCAGCTTCTTGTGCGTCGCTCTGCTCTTGCAAGAGCTGTACTTGATCGCTCAGGGTATCGATCGAACCTTGAAGAGAAGCTATGTCCGCAGAAGAGGACTCCTCTCGACAACCCAAAGTAAGTATGGGAAAGGCTAGCCAAAAACGCATGTATTTCTCCTTATACTGGTGATGAATTGTGCTTATTAAGATATGAGCGCACAAAAATATGCTAACACAAGTAAAAGAATTCACGAAACATTTGTTCTCGCCTTTCCTGTAAAGGATATCGATTCGGTCAAATCGACTCTCCGTTCCGAATCAAAACCGAAAACGATGCCTTGTCGTTTGGAAAGATTGCTGCGCGCAAACAAGGGATCGATGTTGGATAGAGACTTCTATCGATCCGAATAAGCCGATTGATGCACGCCCACTGCCCGACCGGAGGGATCGGCGCTTTTGGAAAAGTTTTCGTCCCATTCGATGGCTTTGGCGGTAGAGCAAGCAATGCTCGGACCACCGGGAACGGTTTTAGCGTGATCGTCGCCCGGAAAGTGCTGATGAAAGATGCTTCGAAAGAAGTACGCTTCCTTGGTTGTTGGGGTGTTGATCGGAAAACGATCCGACGCACGGATGAGCATATCATCACTTACCTGTGCTTCTGCATGATCTTTTAAACCGTCGATCCAACTGTAACCCACACCATCTGAAAATTGTTCTTTTTGCCTCCAAAGAATCTCTTTGGGAAGGTAAGGGGTTTCGGAATCTTCAAAACTCGAGCGCAAAATGTGTTTTTCCATCCGCGCCCCATCCGGATGTGAGGAAGACATTTTCGCCGTAGGATCGATGGTCATGGCTTCTTGCAAAACCGATTTGTCCAGGAAAGGAACACGCACCTCAACCCCCCAAGCAGAAGTTGACTTATTGGCACGCAAGCAGTCATACAGATGTAACGTTTTGAGTTTCCGAACCGTCTCGTGATGAAATTCATCGGCATTGGGGGCTTTGTGGAAATACAGGTAGCCACCGAAAATTTCATCCGCCCCCTCCCCACTCAGAACCATTTTGATTCCCATCGCCTTAATACAGCGAGACATAAGATACATCGGAGTAGACGCGCGAATGGTGGTTACATCATAGGTCTCCAAATGGTAGATTACATCGGAGATGGCATCGAGCCCTTCTTGAAAGGTAAACACAAACTCGTGATGGACGGTTCCCAAGAAGTCAGCGACTCTCCGCGCGGCCGCGAGATCGGGCGATCCCGTCAAACCGATACAAAAAGAGTGTACGCGCGGCCACCAAGCCTTCTCGGTGTGATCGGACTCAATGCGTTTTGCCGCAAATTTAGTGGCGATACTTGCGACGAGAGATGAGTCCAGTCCACCGGAGAGCAAGACCCCCCACGGCACATCAGACATCATGCGTTTGCGTACGGCCTCTTCGAGAACCGTACGAAGTCTTTGGGTACTGGCAGGTCGAACGGGAACATTTGCACCGTGCCAATCGGGTTTATACCACTGTTCAATAGAATCCGTTTCGCTTCGATAGAGATGCCCTGGAGGAAAAACACGAACCTGCGATACAATATCGTTCAACGCTTTCATCTCTGATGCAAACCAAATATTTCCATCGCGATCAGAGCCATAATAGAGAGGAACAATCCCCATATGATCACGGACTGCTGTAATGTGGCCGTTTCGAGCATCCGAGATGACAAAAGCAAACGCACCATCCAAAGCGCGTACAAAGTTATGAGGGTCGTTCTCGTAGAGTGCCAAAATCACTTCACAGTCCGAACCGGTTTGGAACGGGTAGGAGGAAAAACGGTTTCGCAATTCGCGGTGATTGTAAATCTCGCCATTGGCCGATAGAACGATGCGTTGATCTTCGCTTTTTAACGGTTGTTTACCACTTTGGGGATCAACGATGGCCAGTCGCTCATGCGCCAAAATACATCGGGGATGAACATGTATACCGCTCCAATCCGGCCCTCTATGACGCAATCGTCTTTGCTGACGCAATACGACGTCTCGAATCGAGGGTTGATTTGAAATTTCGTCTCCATAGACACAGACGATACCACACATAGCATTTGCTCCATATAATTGAAAGGTGCTCTACTTTAATCGAATCTCAGTCGAATTGTTGCAGCAGCGC
>JAYYRF010000406.1:0-11513 GCA_036127535.1 Myxococcota bacterium
GACACCTTAAAATTTTACAAGACTTGTCGTGGATCAAAAAGAGAACGGAGAAAACCACCAGCTTTTTCTCTTTTCAACCCCCGCTGCTCGATCCGCATATTCAAAATCTTTGGAATATCGTTCGAGAACAGAGCACCGACATCGCGCGAGACGACGTGCAAAAAGCCAAAACCATTTTGGCCTTGCGAGAAGTGGACTCTGAGGCCTTCTTCCAAAAGATCGGACACCGCTGGAACGAATTGCGAAAAAGTTTGTTCGGCAACCAATTCCTCTTGCCCACTCTTCTACAAATGCTTCCTCCCAATCTCGTCGTGGCGGATATCGGATGCGGAACCGGAGATAGCCTGCTTGCACTCTCCCCATATGTCAATCGTTTGATCGCGCTGGATCGATCCGATCAAATGCTTTCCATTGCGCGGCAACGAACAGCCCATTTGAAAAATATTACCCTTCAACAAGGCTCCCTTGGGAAACTCCCCGTAGAATCCAACAGCGTCGATGTTGCGCTTTGTGTACTCATTCTTCACCATATACCCGATATTGATCTTGCGCTGAAGGATCTCCATCGGATTCTAAAATCCAACGGCAAACTCATCATTTTGGACATGTGCGAACATTCTTTGGGTGAATTTCAAAAAACAATGGGTCACCAACATCTCGGTTTTTCCAAGAGCCAGTTGAATCACCCCCAATTTCAATCTCTTTCTTGGACCACAATCCCAAAGGATAAAAATACGCTTGGGCCTCAATTATTCACCGCTGCCTTTCGCGCTTTGTAGTATCCTCTTAAAAACAATTTTGATTTTCGTCATACGCCAACATGAGCTCCTCGTTTTTATCGCCCCGACAGGCAAGACTCCAAAATGCCGTGCAGCAAAAACAGAAGAAGACGTTCCGTTTATTTGCTGAACTTCTTCTCGAACACGATTTTCCGGAACATCTTTGTCGAGAACTCCTCAACGGAAGACTTTTGCTCTCTCATGAAAACGAACGCGCAGCCCGTCTGCTTTCCGATGCCATTCCCTCTTTTTTTGAAACCCACTCCTCACCAGATCATCCGGAACCCGTCTCGCTGGAATCCATTGCGTTCATCTATCAGTTTCTGTCCCAAACGATTCCCCCCAAAATACAACATCTCATCGGCCGTATCCTTCAACAAAGAGAAGATTCCCTCAAGCGCACCATAGAAGAAGAAAAAGAAAGGTTATTCAAACTCCAAAGCAACAACAACGTCGAAATTGACACGCTCAATCAGAACTTATCCAGACGCTATGCTTTCGCGTTTGTCCTCTTCGTGATGATTGCATCCGGCATACTGGTTCTGTTTCTCGGCTTCTACTCGATGAATTACCAACAGGTTCTCATCGGACTCTTGCTCATTGCCCCCTCTCTTTTTATTACGGAAAACCCCAATGGTTTCGTACAGTTTCGAAGAGACCAAACACAGCAAAACGCCGTTTTTTCCCTCCAAAAACAGCTAAAAAAACAAGAGACACACATTGCTTTGCTACAAGAACAGCAAAACGATATACAGTTCAAACGGCAGCAATTGGAAGCAGAACTTCAATCTCCAAACCCTGATTAAAAGACATCCCTCCATGCATTCGATCGGTTTTCTTCGCGACGACCCCGCCACCGTGCACCTGTGCAACCTGACGGACGAGCATTAAACCGAGTCCCAAACCACCGGTTTTTTTCGATCGACTTTTTTCCTCTCGAACGAAGGGGTCAAAAATGGCCGTTCGCAAAGAATCTTCAATTCCGTCTCCGTTGTCCGCCACCCACAGGATCAACGCCTCCCTCTCGAAGCGCGCCCCCATCCAAATTACACAATCCACTGGGGTATAACGAACGATATTCGAGAGCAAGTTCAGCAAGAGTCTCATCATCAATCGTCGATCGATGGAAAAAGACAATTCTGGGTCGACCTCTAAGCAAACCGATCGTTCCTCCACATCTATTTTGGAGAGCGCCTCCATAAACATGTCATACAAATTCTGTTCGGTTCTTTGCAATGCAACGGCACCTCTCTCCAGGCGCGCCGATTCCAATAATGCTTCAACCAAGTCTTCCAATTCCAAAATATCGGCCTGTAGAGACTCTATCCGATTCTTTTCCAGCCCTTCTAACAGCTCCGCTTGTAGTTTCAAACGCGCGATGGGCGTTCGGAGCTCATGTCCGACCGCCGCCATGAAGTCTCTTTGTCCTTCTATGACCTCTTCGAGTCGCTCCGCCATTTGATTAAATGCTTCCCCTGCTGGACCGATTGGGTTCGAAACCCGATGCTTGAGATCGCCTTCTGCAATTCGATTCATCGCAGACGTCGCCCGTTCTAGCGGCTGTAGCGACCAGCGCCCCAAACCCCATGCACCCATCGCTCCAAACAGAGCCAAAACCAGTAGTCCTACCCCAATGCGTCGACGCGGCTCTTCAATATCAACCGGAAACCAAACAACCATCCATTTTCGCTTCCGATCAATATCCAAGGCAATGGCCATCGGGGTTCTCTTTCCCTTTAATAGAAACAGTTCTCTCTCTTGGTATGCAACCTTTTTGGGCGGAAACTCTTCTTTGAAAGGAATCTCTTTGGTAAACTTCGCTTCCACATTTAAGTGTCTCGAGATCCGGCGCAGTTTTTTCATCGGTGCTCGGGCACTTTCAATTTCATCGGCCATCGCCACGACAACCCCCATGCGCGCATCGATCAGCTTCTTGCTAAACGGCCCCAAAACTCCACCGCGAACAATGACCAAGGCTCCGAGAACCATTCCCAGCAGCGCGACCAACAAAGCGAGATAAATCCGAACCTTTAGCATGGAATCAAGTATCCCACTCCTCGAATGGTTTTAATCTTTTGGGACTGTTTGGAGGAGTCACCCAATTTTTTGCGCAAATTGCTAATATGAACGTCAATCGATCGATCAAATGCGGCAAATTCCGTCCCGCGGGCCATCTCCATCAAACGGTCTCGTGCGATAACACGCCCCGCATTGGACATCAGTACCCGTAAAATGTCGAATTCGGTCGATGTTAGCTCGACGACTGCACCGCCGCTTTCTACTTCTCTTTTTGGGATATTTAAACGAATCCCCGCCGCGTTCAAGACCTCTGCTTCCTCGTTTCTCGAAGACTGACTGCGGCGCAGTATCGCTTTGATTCGAGCCAGGAGTTCGCGAGGATTGAACGGTTTGGGCATGTAGTCATCTGCCCCCAATTCCAAACCGACGATTCGGTCAAAATCCTCCGCACGCGCCGTAAGCATGATGACGGGAATGTTACTGTCTTTTCGGATTTCTCGCAAGACCTCAAAACCGTCCTTCTTTGGCATCATCACGTCCAAAACAACCACATCAAAGCTGGATGCTTTGTGTATTTCTAGCCCCCTTTCTCCATCTGGCGCCGTATATACCTCAAGGCCGCGGCCGCCGAGATACTCGGCCAGCAACGCGGCAAGCTTGGGGTCATCGTCTATGACAAGCGCTCGAATCATTCGCGACTGTCTCGCTCAGAATCGAGTCGCTCCTTTCGTTCTCGGCGCTCCTTTTTGCGCGCTTTTCGCTTTTCTTTGCGATTTTTACGCTTTTCTCGGAGCTCTTCTTGGTTGTGAACGAGCTGGTCTTTTTGCTCTTCGTCGAGACTCGAAATTAGGTTCAACCAAAGATCGGTCACCTCATGTTTGTGTTGAATCTTGCGCTGACCGGCACGATTAAAGTCTCTTAAAATTTGGGTTCGACTTTGGGAGCCAGATGCGTACTCTTCCAATACGACAAATCGTTTTGGGGGAAATGCTTTTCGATCGCCTTTACGCTCCATCTGCATTTCTCGAATGTTCTCTACTTGTCGTTTTTGCTTTGACGTGAGTTGGATATCCGAAAAGAGCTTTTCAATAAACGAGGACTTTGTTCTTTCACGCTTTTCGCGACGCTCATCTGCACGAGAGCGCTTTTGTTTCATTTTTTCCTTTAGGTCATCGATATTCTCTAAGAATTGCGCGCGTTGTTCTCCTTCAAGGGCATCGATAAAATCGAACATTTCAGAGAGATTTTCTTTGTGGAAAGCATGCATCTTCTCAAAGTTTTGATCCATATCGTCATGAAGCGAGTTTCGGGAGAGATCGCCATTGATAAATTCCACCATCCAATCTTTTCGACCCTCTTTTTTACCGTCCTTGCGATACTCTTTTTTTCGCTGGCGCATTTCTTTGAGTTCTGCGCGTTGCTCTTCGCTCAGATCGAGATCTTTAAAAAGCATCTTTTGCATGTGAGAACCATGCGGACGCGCATTCGCAATGCCAACTGTCGTCAGGGAAAGGCCACCCAAAGCGAGGGTGATTAGTAGGTATTTTTTCATTCCAAACATTGAAATCTCCTGTTCTGTTGAAAGCCTCACCTGAATTGGTTTGGCTATTATACAAATACGCATCGATCGTTAGAAATAGATTTACCATTTCTTAATGGATGAAAAGAATTGTAAAGAAATCTTAAGACGGAAAATGGCGTATCAACAAATTGCAGAGCCCCTGCGGGTTGTCCACGTGCACCCAATGACCCGCATGGGGCAAACGATGCACCGAGCATTGTTCAAGGGCTTGCAATCTATGTATAGACTCCGGTGTCCACCGATCTGAATTTTGTGCCCGGACGATGTGAATATCGAGAGCCGGCATGGGGTTTTCCACCATAGGCCACAAATCCCGCTGAAAGTAATCTTGTATCAATTCTTCGATAATCTTCAGATCAAATCGCCAAATATAACCGTCCGACCCCTTGGTTAAATTCGTGGTAAGCCATTGTGCAATCGCGCGTGAGAACCCTTGCACCATCAAAATATCGATCAAATCTTTGCGTTTTTCCAGTGGTGTCGGTACGCTTCGCAGCGATTGAATCACGCGCAAAACCTCGGACTGATCTTCTGGCTTTTCAGAGAGGGTACCTGGAGGTGCATCCAACACCCATGTCTGTACAGGCGGTTCCAATGCTGAAAATTCCAACGCAACTTTTCCACCAAAGGAGTGACCGATAACGATATCGGGTTCGCCAATATCCGCAGACAGTCGGATCAAATCCTCTGCACAGGCTCGAAGTGTGTGCGGAGATGCACCGCGAGGAGATCGACCGTGATTACGCAAGTCGATCAATGCAATACCCAATTGGGGTAAACGCGACTGCAATTTACGGGCGAACGTTCTCCAATTTTGTCCAGAACCCAAAATACCGTGGAGAATAAAAATATTGGGGTATTTGCCTAAAAGCGAGTAATGTAGCTGCATACGAAAATCATATCCTAAAGAAAATGACGAAGAAAGCCTCTTCTCCTTCATTTGCGATCGTTTACCATCTGTAGTGGTCTTGTCTATTCTTATCGACACAATTCGTTCAATCTTTTATGATGAACCTATTACTCAGACTCTCCTTATCCACGCCACATTTCCGTATACGGCTTTTTATCCGCCTCAAATTCATGTCCAACGCCGTTATTATCATCCCTGCACGTCTGCAATCCACAAGACTCAAACGAAAATTACTTTTGCCTCTCGGAAAAAAGAGCGTTTTGCAGCACACCATCGATCGAGCAACACAATCCTCTATCCCAAAGGTGATCGTCGCGACCGACAGCGATGAAATCGCGGATCATGTACGGCATGCAGAGGTATTTCGCAGCCAAAGAATGCATCGCTGCGGAAGCGATCGTATCGCGGAAGCCGCTGAAGATATCCATTGCGATATCGTCATCAATGTGCAAGGTGACGAACCTTTTTTCCCACCCACCGTAGCCACGGCTCTTGTCGATTGCTTTCAAGATCCCGCGGTACAGATGGCATCCGTTCGCTGGCCTATTTTGAGCTCCGACGATTTTTATAACCCCCATGTGGTTAAGGTCGTGTGCGATCAGTACGATCGTGCTCTCTACTTTTCTCGTTCTCCGCTTCCCTATCAGGGAAATACATTCGCGCAGGGATACGGACATCTCGGCATTTATGCTTTTCGAAAAGAAAACCTCTTGCGCTATGCGAAAACCCCACCGTCATCCCTTGAAATTGCTGAGAATCTCGAACAACTTCGAGCTCTTCAACTCGGTTGGAACATCAAAATGATCGATATTCCCCACCCGATTCTCAATATAAATACACCGGAAGATCTCGCCAAAGCGCGCCGCATGTTGTCGCAAGACAACAACGATCGCACTACAAATTCAACAACCCAAGGTGAGCCAAACGCTGATTTAAGAAATCGATTCCGGTGATGTCAGGTGGAGGGGAGGGAAATTTCTCCCCCTTACAATTGGACAAAACAGACAGAATGGACTGGGGTCTTGGGTGAACGAAAAAAGGGATGCTGTATCGCTCTGATGTAGAGTCGTCCGGATTGACGACACGGTGTGTCGTCGAAGGCAGGTATCCGTTGGTTACCCGAGAGAGCATGTCACCAGAATCCGCTACGATCTCTCCTGGTTCTACGTTGATGTCGATCCACTGACCCTTACGATTGAGAAGTTGAAGACCGGAAGAGGTCGACGTAATCAAAAGAGTGATGATGTTTATGTCTTCGTGCGCGGCTGCGCGCACCGCACCGGGAATCACCCTTTGTCCCTCCAAAGAAGGATAATGAAGAATCCGCAGAATGCTGTTTCCATCGTCCGTAATCGATGTAAAACGATCTTCTTCTTGTTCCATGTACAGCGCCAAACCCCGTAGTAAAATATTCGAGCATTTTTCCAGTGCCCCGTACAAATCCAACATGACCGACCTGAACCCCGGTATCTCTTGCGGCCAAACATTGGGCACATAGGCTTTAGACAAGGGGTGTTCTTGTGGAAGTTCTCTGCCTACGTGCCAAAATTCTTTTAGATCCGGAATGTCGGTATGCTTCGCAGACTCCGCTAAGTAGGGGGTATATCCTCGTTGGCCAGCTCCACCTTTGATGAGATAGCGATTCTTCACCGCAGCATCCAAAGAGAAAAACCTCTTGGCCACGTCGTATGCCGGATCGGTCACATCGGAGGAAACCGCGTGTCCTCGAACACGAACGAAACCAAAATCTCGAATTGCATCACCCAGTTTTTGGATAAAAGCAGTTCGATCTGCTTGAAAGTTTCGAATATCTACTACAGGAACAGAATCAGACATTTGCACCTCTCTTTTCGGCCACTATAACACAAATCCAAGAATCGTTGGATCTTGTTTCTGTATAGATACATTCGCGAAAGAGATTTGCCAAACCGTATTTATCGGCTACATTCCGACAAAGGAGGTTTTTATGATCGTTCTTAGTCTTTTTTTGGCCTGCAGCCAAAATACCGAAAAAGAAGACTCTTCTGTTTCAGATCTGCCCGAGGAAGCCGACAGTGCTGTCGAGGACACCGTCGAAGAAGAGATCGAAATCGACCCTGAGCAGCTAACCGGAACCGAACCAACCGAAAATATTGAGGCCCCGGAATTCGCCGCCCTCAATTTTGACGAAACCCCGAGAGGAAGAGATGACCTCATCGGTTCACCGACCGTCATTTGGTTTTATCCATTTGCCAACACACCTGGCTGAACGCTGGAAGGTTGCGGGTACCGCGACTTGTACGACGACTTTAGCGCCCTGGGTGTGAAAATTATTGCTGTTGGATGGGATGATCCATCCGCCACCTCTCCTTGGGTGGAAAGCCAATCGTATCAATACGAAGTTTGGACGGATCAAGAACGCACGCTTTCCTTGTACTACGGCGCAGCGACCAACTCGAGTTTTGTCGTCGATCGCGTCACCCGGATACTCGACAGTAATGGAACACTGATTCTGGAATACAACGACATTGGCTTTGGTATTTCTGCCCATCCAGCAGAAGTACTCGAAGACTGTAGACTTCTATTTGCCGACTAGGGGTGAGGAACATTAGGTATAACGTGCGATATTATGCCTATCTTCTTATTAAAACTCTCTCGTCCCGCTTTATGGTTCCCCACCGTATGGCTATATCTTCTTCCTTTGGATGCGCGCACGATTCTCGATGAACCTCTTTTTTGGTTCGGGCTCTTATACGTCACATTTCCGATCAATCTTTTGATATATGGCGTCAATGATTTGGCGGATAGCGATATCGACCAAAAGAATCCGAGGAAGGGTAATTTTCTTTTTGGAACCCGAAGCAATCTCTCCAAGCTTAAGAAAGCGCAATTACCCATCAGTCTCATTCAATGTCCTTTTTGGCTTGTGTTTATGTGGCAAAAAGGAATTCCGGCCTTGGGTGTATGCTTGGGCATCTTATTTTTTGTCATCCTCTACAATCTTCCTCGGTACGGGCTGCGAAATATCCCATGGCTCGATCTGCTCTGTCAAATTGGATACCTGCTCATCGTACCGTTGAGTTGCCTTCTCAACGAAGCCTCCGTTCCTTCTGCGCCGACGTGGCTGTATCTCTTTCTCTTCTGCGCACAATCTCAACTTATCGGAGCGGTAATGGACATTAAACCGGATCGAGAGGCTGGACGCTCAACAACCGCCACTGTACTGGGTCGCCAAAAGAGTAAGCTCTTGATCATCCTAATCGTTTTTATCGAGCTTCTTTTGGTGCTTCTTCACTTTCAAGACCTCTTTTTCTCTCTCTTTTTGGGTGCTTTTTGGATATGGCTGTGGCTCGATCTTCTGCTTCTCTTTAAAACAAAAGAATACAATCTTATACACTTTAAAATCTTCGCTTTGGGGAGCAATTGCATTGCTCTCGGTACCATGGCGTACCTACAGTGGAATGCTATTCTACGCTAATTCGCCTTTGACAACGATAGGAAAACCATGACACCTCCTTTTTATCGGCGCTACTCTTTCCGCACCGGTATTCTCACCGGCGTGATCTTCACTCTTCTTCTCTCTTCTTTGGGCTGGTTCATGTTCCAAAAGATCGAGAAGGATATTGATCGATACACCATTCAAAATCTCGACAATGTTACCCGACTCGTCGCGCAAATCTCCTCTGCTCCCAACGACCTCGATACCATCACAAAAGACATTCAAATACTCGGTCCAAACATTAATGGAATCACGCGCATCGAACTACGAGATAAGCAAAAACAGCCTCTATGGTCTTGGAAACATCCGTCCAATGCCCCCCTTTCCCAAAAATGCAGAACCCAAGGGCTCGTAACCGCAAACCCCTGGAATGAGATCCATCTGTGCATCTCCGATCCATATCCTGAAAAAGCACGTCAAAGAAGCTCTTTTCAGGCGCTTTTGGTCGGACTCTCCTTTTTTGGAATACCCGTCTTGATCGTTCTCTTCTCGGATAAAAAAATCCTCCAGCTTCAGCGTTCCGCGATCAAATCCGAGCATACCCTTCAAAGAGTACATCAAACGGTTAAAAATGCTCAAACGTTGAACGCGAGCCTCCAACAATTCCTCACGCAATCCGCGACCTTGGATACGACAACACCAAACGCCAGTCAAAATAGCGTTTCCGTACACGAGGGAGTTTCCCAAATCAATCATCTCGTTCATCAAGCAGCACAAGAATCAAAAGAAATGACCCTCAGTATACGAGAAATCTCTCGCAGCACAACCAAAGCGACGCAAGAATCGACCCAAGGCGTTCGCGTTACCGAACAGACCGATCATATTATCCGAGCGCTACACGCAAGAATCCTCGAAATTGATCGCATGAATCGACAGATCACAGCCATCGCAGAACAAACCAACCTTCTTTCCCTAAATGCGGCCATTGAAGCCGCACGAGCAGGAGAGGCCGGAAAAAGATTTGCCATCGTTGCACAAGAAGTCAAATCGCTTTCGAATAAAACCTCTGAGACAGCAGAAGAGATACAATCCTTGATCGAGCAGACCCAAACCGATTTACACCAAGGCGCAGAGGGAGTGAAACGCATCACGCAAACACTCCACCAAATTCAACAGTCTCAAAATACCATCTTAACGGCAGTAGAGGAGCAATCGGTAACCACCAACGAGATTGAGCGTATGATCGATACTGTCGTCCATTGTACCCGAGAACTTCTTCCACTCCTCTCTGCGATTGACAATACAAAAGAACTGGAAGAGCAAAATCGGGTGCATACCCTTTCAAAAGAATTCGAAGACTTTGCCAAACAACTGAACGCACTCGGCCGACCGAGCGAACCGTAGAGATTTCCCATGGACGATTCCAAAATTCAAACCGTCATAGTCAAATATTCTCTCCTGTACGGACTGGCATCGTTTATTCCGATCCCCCTACTCGATGAGTATGCACAAGAGTTACTCTTCCGAAGAATGCTAAAGCGAATGTGCGAACACTACGGATATCCCATCTCACAGCCTCATTTGAAATATCTATCTCGAAAATCCGGTGGTTGTTGTAGTGGATGCATCTTAGGTGTCCTTTTGTGGCCGATCAAAAAATTCATTAAGACCGTCGCCTTTTTCCTCTCTTTTAAAAGCCTAAGTGATGAAGTCGCCTCTTGTTGTATACAGGCCCTGGCGTATCAAGAAGTGTTAAAACTCGGATGGAATTCACAGGAAAAAGAAAAAATACTTCACTTGAGACGCGTGGTCAAGCAGATCGCATCCGAGCAATCCGCCTCGTTCGTCACCATTCTTTTGGCCATTTTGGAAACCTCCAAACGGGGGATTCGCGCCCTTCTTTGGGGATTATGGCGCAGAATACGCTCCAATACGGAAGCGGAAATCGATACCGCCATCGTGACTCCCCTCTATGAAGCCATATTCGCAAACGAAGAGAACCAACAAAAAATTCGCTTACAACTCTCAGAGAAACTCTCTCTTACCATGCCAACGGAACCCTCTTCGGGTCAAGTTGAATCTGTCGAAGACGTATCGGAAGAACCTAAGGAGCAGAATCTCTCCCAAATTAACTCCGAAAAGGATGAGGAATGAATACAGGCATACTCCTCTATCGTCCAAGAAAGAGCCTTTTTCCAAGATAAAACGCTGCGTAACCCCAAGACTTCTTCGGTCTCTCGTACGTCGAGCTGAAGGATCTGATTTTCCGGAAAGGAGTTCGTCCGAGAGACCACTCTCGGCGACAACCCCGTACGTCGTAATTCGTCCAAAATATCACCCACTGTAGCCGATCGATCCGGCCCTACGTTCCATGCGCTGCAGTGGTGCCCCCTCATCGCATGTAACCCCATTTGTAAATATGCGTGCACAAGCTCACATACATGCTGCCAAGGACGCGAGGCGTGAGGGTTTCGAATGAATATAGGTGAATTGGAAGCCAAAGCGCGCATCAAATCCGGAATCAGGCGATCTTTGGCCCAATCTCCACCTCCAATGGCATTCCCCGCACGGGCAACAATAATGTTCATTCGTTCGCGGTAAGCTCCCAAAACCATCTCTGCCGCTGCTTTACTGGCACTATACGGTTCTTTCCCTCCCAAAGGAGAATGAATATTTCGAGGGGTCTTTGCGGGCAAATAGCACTTATCCGAACTGACGACAACCACCGCCTTTACGCCGGTTTTGACTGCGGCTTCCATAACATTGACCAATCCCATTATATTCGTAGAGAAAGTTTTGCGCGGT
>JAYYRF010000407.1:0-8603 GCA_036127535.1 Myxococcota bacterium
CAGAAAAATATTGCTTCGGGCATATTTTTCATGAAACATGAATCGACAAAGACGATACAATAAATACAATCGGTATTGTTCTCGTTTATTCAAGGAGGCTCCTTCACCATGGGCGTCAAAAAATATATTGCAAAAGCGATATGGGGTAAGCTCACCGTCAAAGATCAAGCAGTCGTAGCATGGACCTTGGTTCGCAGAGGGAAAGTGGCCGCCGTCAAAGAAGCCACCAAGCGCGCCACCAAAAATACCCTTTCCCTGTAGATGCCGGCTCCCATCAAAGAGCAGCGGATTCCATTCTAATCGGATAAGATACTTCTATGACCAAAGCACCGACCAATCAACCTTTTAATCCACTCCGTGACAGCAGACGAAATATCGAGATCAATATCGGTAAAGCCTGCAACAACCGATGTGTTTTCTGTCTCGATGGCATGCCCAAACGCGAAGATCGCTCGTACATGAAATTCGATCTGATGAAAACCGAATTGGAGCGTTGGTACCAAGAAGGGCACCGTTCCGTCGGATTCTTAGGCGGGGAACCGACAACATATCCGAAAATTGTTCAATCCGTTGCCTACGCCAAGGAACTGGGATTTACGCGAATTGCCATCGCCACAAACGCGACCAAGCTGCGTCTCAAGCACTTCACGGACAAGCTCCTAGATGCCGGCCTAACCCGTATTACGATATCTATGCACGGACATACGGCCGAATTGGAAGACAAGCTCACGCGCGTTCCGGGCAATTTTGAAAAAAAGTGTACCGCTATACGCTACCTAAACGAAAAAAGAAAAGAAGGGTATCTGCGCGACGGACTCTCCGTAAACATCGTTCTGAACGGCTGGAATTACAAATATCTCCCCAAAATGCTCCAATTCTTTTACCACAAGATGAAGCTCGACGATGTGCGGGTCAACTATGTTCGACCAGAAGGCTATGCGGTTGGGAACCGGGATCTAACCCCCCAATACCGCAATGTCGTACCCATGGTGATCAAAGCGGTCCTCCTCAACGAGTATCATTTTAAGAAGACCTTCACCTTTGGCGGTATCCCCATCTGCATGCTTCCCGCAAAAATGCGGAGCGAAAACTTGCTGCGAAAATATATGGGAGAGTATCGCGATCTCTCTACGGATTGCTCCATTCGGGGCGAAGGAGTGGAAACCGGCGTGGTTAAGCTCGAAAAAGGCCGAGCGCGTTTCAATTGGCAAGATCGAAAAAAGCACGACCTCAAGGGTCACCCCAAAGCCTGTGATACATGCTCATGGGTTTCCAAATGCGAAGGGGTTTGGCAAGGTTATCTCGATATTTGGGGAGACAACGAATTCACTTCTTTGAAGTAATTTGATCAATCCCTGACGCGCTTGGCTTTTGCGGAACCTCTTCTACGATTCCCGTCAGCGTAAACGGAGCACAGTCCTCAAAGCAGCCTTTGTCAATTTGATTGGAATGCCAAGGCTTTCCTCCTTCTTTGCGATTGACGGCAACGGTAATATGGGGGTATTGACTGCGAGTGCTGTACCCCTCGGGCAGACGAATTTCAACGGCCATAGCGCGATCATCCCTTCCCATACGAATCACGTTCAACGAAAAAGGGGCTCCCAAGGGATATTGCTCCGACATGTCGTACTTTCCTTTGGCGTTTCGCAAGGGGCCTAAGGTAATGGTCATATGATGCGCGATCACCTCCCAACCTTTGGGTATGCTTTCTTCGAATTTTGATATCAGTAATTCATGACTTTTCTCGTCCAGTACCACTGCAGAATAAGATATATTTTTGCTCATAATTTCACCTAGCGTCGCACGCCGTCAATCCATACCTCGGTCGGATGAGCCAAAACCGAGGGATTTAAGGATGGATCCGCCGATACGATCAAAAAGGAGGCTTTGTAATCCTCTTCGATAAAACCCAAATCGGGAATCCCCCAAAAAAGGACAGGATTTTCGGTTCCGGCCGCGATGATTTCTGTTCCCGACAGTCCGGACGCTTCCAAAAGTACGATCTCGGCTTCCAAAATACCCGCTTGGGAAAGGTTACCGTAATCCGTACCGTACAAAATATTGCTGCCGGATTGGTGCAATGCCGACAGATTGTCCACAGCAGCCTGTGCACCACCAAAGGCAGCCAGCGTACTGATCACCGTTCGTTCTGACCACATCGCAACGGTCTCCGCGAGAAGCGGCTGTGTTGGTGTATGGGCAAGAACATCCATGTTGGCTCGTGCAGCGCGCTGTGCAAAGGCATCATTCATAGCATGCGTAACCACCCGCAGACCCAGCGCATGCGCATGTGACACACCCAATGCGAGCTGCTCCTCGGTCAACGACGGCGACTCTGTGATGGGCATTTTAATCGCATCCACCCCCAAATAAGCCAATTCTGATATCGTATTCTCCACATCTGTCTCATCGGCACATCCAAGTCCATATCCATCGGCTCCCCATCCTTGTGTGGGATATCCATCTACGGCGGTCACCATGGGGCCAGAACGAAGAAGATGCATCGGTTCCAAAGAATCCGACAAGAATTCGACCGGTGATGCGAGATCAACCGCTGATGCGACACCGCCGTCAAGCATCAACCCGTTGGGCGGTAAATATGCGAAATGGACATGGCTATCCACAAACGCCGGAACAATCCAAAAACCGGTTTTATCGATGCCGTCTCCCGTTGAAATATTAGAGATGCCGGCAATACGATCCCCTTGTATGCGAATATTGACCTCACCTTCTTTTCCGGCAATTCGAATGTTCTCCAACGTAATCGCGGACAAATACTCTTCGACCGATACATCCGTTTGTAAAAAAGAGCAGCCCCACCATAAGAAGATCATGCGATCTTTCTCTCTATCTTCATGAGCGCACGATCGAACTCTGCGGGCGATTCCCACATGCAATAGTGTCCTCCATCAATCCAATAGATCGGTGCTCCGGTTGCCTTGGAAATTCTGCGCGCAACCACCGGCGGATACCAAGGGTCGTTTTTCCCCCAAATCAAAAATAGTGGTACGGTCAGTTGTTGTGCGAGTCGTTTGGGCGGATAGATGTTTTGTGCGGTTCGACGCATGCGTTCGGAGAGATTCGGTAAAGAGAGATAGCCCGCGAAATCGCGTTCAAAATGTACCCGATGCCTTTGAGACAATCCTCTCTGTGCAAACAGTTGTCCTTGAAATGCGCGGTAGAAAAAATAGTGCAACCCGGGCAAGGCGCTCCAGCGGGTCATACACCACCAATGTCCCAGTGCACTGCCGGTCAACACCAACGCTTTCATCGATACGCGAAGGGATGCAATCGCCCCGATTAAACCACCAAAGTCATGTCCCAAAACCATACGTGAAGCCACCGTTTCCGAGACTTCCTCTACAAAGGAGTCCAACCCCCAATCGTCGCGATACTGAGACGTGGAAAGACCGATGAAACGATGACAAGACATCTCCGTTTGCAAACGATCAAATGCCCGAGCCCCCAACGGTACACCGGGGAGAGTAATCCACGTCATCGTGCCTCCTACATTTTAGACTGGTTGTTTCCGCTGGAATTGGTCGGATGGATCCGATTGGCAACGCGCTCCAAACACTGCCAAAACCACTGCTTAAGTCTTTGTCTGCATGCTGCTTTCATCACCTTCGTCCCTCCTTCTTTCCGTCTTTGCGGAAGGGTTTTGATAATAAGTATACACATCTCTCGTACATCTGTTAAAACAAAGCGTTTTATATCCTTCAAACAACGAAGAAGAAACGATGCGTTCCTCTCTATATCAACAGGTGATTCAACTCGCCTGGCCGGCGGTATTCCAAGGCCTTCTGACCACCATCATTCTCTTCACCGATCGGCTGATCCTCGGCGCGTACAGTGACGCCGCGCTGGCGTCCATGCAGGTCAGCGGCCCGATTCTTTGGTCTCTTTTCTCTCTGTTTGGCGCGTATTCTATCGGGGTATTGGCACTGATCGGACGCGCTGTTGGGGCGGAGGAGTCGGACAAAGTGGCGCGCATCTATGGAACCGCCCTGTGCATCGCCATTGTTCTCGGTAGTCTTGTCGGCGTAACCGGATACCTCTTGACCGAGGACATCGCGACCGTGCTCATCGGCTCGAATGCCGATACCTCTGCTGCCAAATCCCTCGCCGAAACCTATCTCGCGACCGTTATGCTCAGTGGGCCGATCCTCATGATCGGAAGCGTGACAATTATCGCATTCCAAGCGAGTGGCGACACCAAAACACCGATGTGGATTACCTTCTTCTCCGGTGCCATTAATCTCGGCATGTCTTGGATTTTGGTTTTTGGTACCTTTGGCTTCCCACAACTCGGTATCTTGGGTGCTGCCATCGGTACCGTTCTCTCCCATTGCAGCAATGCATTGTTGGGATTGCTCCTCATTCGATACAAAAGCCAAATAATCCGCTTCGCACGTCCCAAGCTGAAGACCCTCCGATCGATCTTTACCATTTCATGGCCGGTATTCGGCGAAAAGCTTCTCTTCCACAGCGGTTTTTTGTTCTTTGCGGGACTAATCGGACGCTTGGGAGATCAAGCCATGACAGCGCACCAGGCGATGATCGCCATCGAAGCTTTGGGGTTTATCGCTGCCCATGCCTTCTCGATTGCCGCCGCCACCTTGGTCGCACAAAAATTGGGCGCAAAAAAACCGCACGAAGCGCACGAAGCGGCGATCATCTCAACCAAACTCAGCGTTTTGGTACTCTCCGCGATCGGTTTGCTGTTTTTTTTCGGTGCGGAACCGTTGCTGCGTCTGTTCACGCAAGATCCCGCGGTTCTTGCCATCGGTGTCCCCTGTATGACCATCGCCGCCTTTTCGCAGCCTTTAATGGCACTAACCGACTCTTTTAGCGGGGTGTTACGGGGTTCTGGCGATACCAAAACGCCGATGAAAGTCGCTTTAATTGGACCGCTTCTCGTGCGACCGATATCTTGCTACTTTTTGGCCTTTTCGTGTGGATATGGTCTTTGGGGGATATGGATCGGTTCTACGCTGGACTGGCTAACGCGCAGCATTTGGCTCTATGCGGTCTTCCGACAAGGAAAGTGGCAAAAAATACAAATCGGTGCCGACAGCTAAAGGGCTCTATGGCGACGTGCCCGCCTGATACCACAAAACGCTCTTGCCCCATCGGCGCACCTCTTCCCAGCCGTTGTGGCTCGGATAGTATCGTCCTCCAACGTTGAGTAGAAGCCAACGATCAGCAGACTCTTTTTCTTGCATGTAAGTGATGCAATAGGACTCCAAACGACCATTTTTTAACAGTTGCATGTGATTGACATGGGGCGCAAACGCAATTTCGAGGTTTTGGCGGCTGCAATCGAGAAAAAGCTCTTCCGGCTTTAGCCGTTTTTTCAAATCCAACAAAATGGTGTGGGTCTTTCGATCGGCGGAACTGGGGGGCATCGCATGCGTATCGCGCTTACTGAAGTCGTTGTCCCACGCCCACCACAAAAGAAATAGACTTGCAGCCATGCGGTATACAGGCCTGGACAATACGGCACCCACGGCGCAAGGAACCAAACAGGCCAGCGGAACGGCGTACAGAATCGTGTACCGTTCCGGAAAAGGCGTCAATGTCATCCATACGAAAAAAGGTGCCGATAGCGCAGAAAAAAACAGACCGAAAACCGGCCTCTTCCAAAAGAAAAACAGTGCGAGCAGCAAGGCAAATACCGAAAGGTCGCGTCCGAAAGGAAGCCGAAATTGATTATCTACGTTGTACTGCAGCGTTTGGAATCCGCATTTCGTCACCACGCTGGAAAGAGTTAAAAGCTCATTTTGGGGTATTTCTTCACACGCCGCCTTCAGCGACGGTCCCTTCTCGCGCTGCCATCGGCGTGTGACCGCCTGCTGCTCCACTTGTTTTTGAACAAAGGTGGCCGCGCGTGGGGGAACCATTACCGCGGATCCCCAAGCGTAACTCGCACCAAAAGCCAATAAAAAAATGATTAGATTGCGAGATCGCGTTCGACGATTCCGATACAGTCCCCAAGAGTAAAGCACGGCGATCACCGGCAGAAAGAAAATCGTTCGCATATCGATATGAAAGGACAAACCCAAAACCAACGAACCCAAGAGAACAAATACCCAAGAACGCTTGCGGGTCGCGTATAGCCACAAGGTCAAAAGGATGGCATATACGGCGGCCTGCATAGGATAATTATTGAGCCATCGGGAGGCATCGACGGTGGTTGCTACCCATGGCAGCGCGATCATCGCACTCATCGCCACCCAAGAACCACCAAAAAAATGGCCGATGGCACCGGTGCAGATCAGCAACGCCAAAACGCTGCAGGAAGAGATCAATACCCCCGCTTGGATATAGCTGTCCATCGCGTCTCCCAAAAGGGAAAGCACCCAAAAATAACCGGGTTCGCGGAACCCGTTGTACATCCCGACACCCTCGTGATGCATACCCCATCCGGACAGGAGATATCGCGACCAACTGTATCCTTCCGGTAGCCCTTCGAGCGTAAAGATATCACCGCGTACCCAAAACCAAGAAAAACCCAAAGAAAATCCAATCAGCAAGGGAAGGATTTGAGCCAGGCGATTTCGGAGGCGGTGTAACGACATAAAACGACAAAGATAGGGATAATAATTGCACCGTCAAAAGAGACGGTGGTAGTTGAGGTATGGTATCATCGACCCGAAGCTACTTACATATACGTCTCTTTAACACCTCTAAACGATCATCTGAAATTCGCAAGAGCCCCGCGGACTGTATGCGAGAGAGTACGAGTAGCCAATTGGGCTCCAAAGAGACGATGGTTTGCAAGACCGGAATGGCCTTGATCTCCCGATGCATGTTGAGCAACGCAATGGCATACCAAAATTGCAATTCCAAGTTGTTGGGCATGCTTTGGCGCGCTTTCTCGTACTCGAGCATCGCGGCTTTGTCTTTTTTTTCCGACAGCAGCCTCTCGGCGGCTGCGCTGTGCTTGTAAGCCTGATCGATCCAATACAAGCGCTTGAGCTCGGTGAGCGGATCGATGTGATCGGCGACCTGCAGATCGATCAAACGACCTTCATATGGATTTTTGACAGGCTGTTTGTCCAAAACCAGCAAAGCGGCCGATTGCATACCCCGAAGATCGCCCCCCGCATCCTGGGCGGCCTGCAACGCTGTAAGCAGTCGAAGCGCAAAGGGTTTGTCTCGCGCGTCTCGGTAGCCCTCCGCCATCGCATCCCAAATACTGGTGCTTTCCATGAGATTGGCCTGTACGGAAAATTGATCGCCGCTTAGATGACCCGCGGCTTCGATACAGCGCTTTCCGGTAAACGTCGCCACGCCACCCGCGGCATCCAACACACAGACTTGCCGCAACTCTTTTTGCTCGTCGCTCGCAAGAAGTGCATCCAAGACTTGATTGGCGGCTTTCCGCTGCTCCAGCAGGCCGATACCCTGCGGCCCAAAAAGGGGATTGACAAAGCTTTGGGTCGCTATGATGCCCACGCCTGCTTTTCCGCACAACACCGTGCCACCGACGTTGAACCAGTGACTTTGCACGGCTCCGCCCAAGAACCCGGTATCGGGATCACGCGCCAAAATAGAGTAGGTATGTACGAGTGGCCCCATCGCTACTCCTCGCGCCGTGTTCATGTGTCTCAGACAGACGTTCTCGAACGGCCTGTACCCTTATACAATGCGCCACCAATGAATGGCAAACCGAATCTGTTCTTCTCTTTGGGATTTTTATCGTATCCACAAGTTCGAAGCCGCATCCTCGGCAGCGGCTCCCAAACCATTTCCGTAGGTTCCGCAGCCATTGGTATCAATCGGGTCTAGCCACGCCGTTGAATATTCCTCGGTATCATCATATTGAAGGTATCGATAGGTACGAATGTAAATTCCGATGCCGATTTGTGGGTACCAGCCACTGTCGGTGTGCTGCTCTGTATCGGATCCATATCCAAATCGAATTTTATTAATACGATTGCGGGCTGTTGAACCACTCGATGCCTGCTTGTAGCCATTAATTCCAAAGAACTGGTTCTGGTAAACAAACTGCATATCGCCGGAAAAATCTTGGGTTAAAAGGCCGTCTCGGCAGCCACCACTGTATCCCAAAACATCTCCTTGAAGCATAATCTCTGGGCCTGAGAACAATTCTAACGCTGTAAGACCATCGCTCCATTCCTCAGCCTGCCAAGCAAGCGGCGTCCATGTATGTGGACGCCAATCAGCACCGGCATCTACGCATTCTTGCTCCGTAACCAAGCTTGTATCTGAACACGTACCGTTGCTTTCGCAATCGCTTTGATTGGTATGGCTCGTCTCATCGCAGCTTCCCTGTGCGATGCAATCCGCTTCCGTCGTCCACTGTGAATCTTCACAAACGCCAAGTGCTACACACGCACTTTTCGTTAAAGATAAACCATCGGAACAGGTTCCCATATCGTAATAATGAACGTTGTGTTCCGTTGGCTCCACAAACTCCAGTCGCATGGTGCTGCCGACAACCGAATTGTAAGCAGGAAATTTTGCACTTGTCCCTGCAGTGTCGACATTGGGTTCGTTGTCGCTCTCATTAATCGTCGCCGTACTTTCCCAATAGATCGCATCGAAATCTAAGGTGTCATCCAAACCAACAAATC
>JAYYRF010000408.1:0-3646 GCA_036127535.1 Myxococcota bacterium
ACAAAATTTTTATCATCGGATGGAACTGAAAATGCAAAAAACAACGTCTGAACAACCAACAAGCGAACGTACTTCTGAAGGGGACATACACCAGCCATTTCAGGTATTTGGCTCCAACGCTACTCGCATCGCAATGGTGAGTGACCAAAATTCTTCGTCTGATACATCCGGTTTGCGCCATGCGTTTTCCATGATTGTGTCCGGCTCCCTATCGGAGGCCAAAAGCAACGCGCATACCGTCGCAGAATCCGCACGGGAAAGCGGAAACCAAGATGTAACCAAATTCGCTGGATGGATATGGCAAATCGCTGATGGTCTTTATCGTGCACAGCAAGCCATTGCTGGAGAATCGTGGTCTACCGCAAAGGATGCAGCCCATCAAGCGGCAGAACGCACCCGTGCTCTCAAGAGAGCAGACATCATCTCTGAAGAACAATCGAGTATGGTCGAGCAAACCGCGGGTCGCTACTGGCAAGAAGCCAACCAAGCCGAGCAGACCCAAGGTGGTCTAAATGGCAAAGGTGAAGTTGGTCCATACGCCGCTTGGACGACCGGGGGGGGCTCATTTCTACTGCCACGTGAAAACTGGGGCGCCAGTAACCTCCGTCCACATCACTCCGATCGTACGAACTCCGCCGCGGCCAACCGAGTACGTCAGGGCTCTGCTCGGGTTCCCTACAACTCGGTCGATGCCTACGACGTGACCTTTGAGAAACTGGATGCCAATGGTCAAGCGTCCATGGGGACGGCACAAGGACTACCACTAATGACTCCCATAAAAAGCCGGGTCGCTGATATTCAAACGACGTATCAAGGATCGGGTGACTATGGAAAATTTATCATATTGGAGTATCTGGAAGGAGATCTCGCTGGACAGCGCGTAGCCATCCACCACCTTGATACCGTACGCAATTTTCGGATTGGAGAAACGTTGTCGGGGGGCGTTGTGTTTGGGACACAAGGCTCTTCGGGGAACCGTCGCTTCGTATATGATCCACACGTCGACATCGTAGGTACCGCAGAGGCTGTGGTTCTTTTTGTAAAAGCCAATCAATCGGGACAATTTGAAACCAATACAACCCCGTCTCCCACCGCACCAACGGTTCAAGACAACACCGAATCCTCGTCTGCTCCCACCAGCGGTGAAATGGTGGCTCCCTCTTTGGGAAAAGTTCGCGACGGGACGGCCATGCTCAAAATGGGTATGACGGGTGAATCCGTTGCCCACATTCAAAGACTGTTGCGCATTCAAGCGGACGGAATCTTTGGCTCTCAAACACACGCGGCAGTAGAGGCTTTCCAAAGGAACACCAAATTAACGCCTCCCCCCGGTTTATCTGGCGTTGTGGGTCAAACCACACTGCAAAGATTGGAACGGCCGCAAAGCGAACTGGAACTCGGAGAGCCTGGTGCCATGGGCATCGCACCGTTGGCCATCTCTTTTACCGAAAGCGGAACAGACTATCCCCCCCAACTCATCGCCTTTTCCCGAGCAATTTCCTATGTCGAGGGTACCGCGGATGCGAAAGGATACAATCGAGAGGTGGGTGGCAAAGACTACGGCTCCGGACAACAAGTCCACCCCGGCGCCGAAACGGAATGGCGATACATGCAGACCGGATACAATTCGGACGCCTATGGGCGATTTCAAATGCTCTCGAGCACGTGGGCTTCTTGGGCTCAAAAAGCCGACATCCCAACCGCAAGACCCGGACAAAACAGCTATGGAGAAGCATACTACGACATATCTCCACAGTTTCAAGATAAAGCGGTTCTCGAATTTTTGATGAGACAAGGTATCGCAGAATTTCTGCTCGCTGGCAACATTAGCCGGGCGGTTTGGCAGGTGAACCGAACTTGGTCGAGTCTTCCGGGAGGCCCTCAACCCAATGGTAAAACGCGCTCTTTTTATGACATTTATGACAAGATGCTGCGCGAAGAGATACAAAGAAACACATCCCGATAATGGATTCGATCACCGTTAGGTGCATCCAACACGCTGCTTCGAAATCTCCGACCGTGGCATTGAGACCAGCAAACAATTACCACGGGGCTTTACGACGACTTGGGCACCCGAATTTCCACCTGCAATCCGCCACCGTCTCGATTGGATAGTGTCAATGTCCCACCCATCTCTGATACCAGACCCTCGACCAGTGCCAAACCGATTCCAGTGCCCTTTGTTTTGCGAGTAATTTCACTCTCTCCACGCACAAAGGGCTTTTTCACTTCCTCTATCTGTTCGGTTGGTATACCCGGGCCGCGATCGGATACCTTGACCACAAGGTACGATGGATCGAAACCAGAATCAATACGGATCTCTTTATAGGAGACCCCGAAAGAGAATTTACGCGCGTTGTCGATCAAATTGCTGAGAATTTGAATCCACACCTCCACTGGAACCCGTTCTTCTAAGGTCTTGGGGTCGTAATCCTCAACCAATACAAATCCTGCTTCAGACAACGGTGTACGGAAACGTTTTTGCAGTGTGATCACAACCTGCTGGAAAAGACCGGACGCTTCCGCATCCAGCCGATGCCCTCGATCCAAACGGGAAAAACTCAGTACATCTTCTACCAACGCTCCCAAGCGAATCGCCTCCGATAAGATCGTTTGGTAATATTCCGTCTTCTTCTCTTCTGGCACCAATCCTTCTCCGAGCATCTCGCTGTACAAACGTACGGAAGTGATCGGTGTTCGCAATTCGTGACTTACTGCACCAACAAAATCACTGCGCTGCTGTGCAGCGTCTTCGGTTAAGCGCTGCATTCGATACAAACCAAACAAACCAAGTCCCACCAGCAGAGAGGATATCACACCCAAAAACCACAGTAAATGCTTCGTTTGTTGCATACCGGAAAGGCGCTTGAGTTGCACCTCTACATGAAGCGCCGAAAGCGGAGCAGAGAAGATATACCGGAAATGGAACTCGGAATCACCGCGTTGTCCACCTTCCCAGTCCAAATTCAACCAGCCTGACGGCGCCCCATTACGAAGAGATTTCGATCCAACCGGATCGCGATATCGACCTTCCTCCGGTGTCAAATCGCGCAATACACGACGAGAGAACTCTTCTTGAAAAGCCTTTCGATCCAAAATCAGTCCTTGCTTTATCGTCTCGTCAGAAAGCCGCACTTCTCGAAACAAAACCAGTCGATCCCGCTCGATGAATCCTTCGAGCGGACTCACGCTAGCGGGTGTCGTTTGAAGCCGGATCTTGCTGTTTCGCGAGCGATTGAGCATTTTTTGTGCCGAGTACACATCTTGGGGTGCTTTTTGCTGCATAACGGGTTGTTCGAGCCGCTGTATCTCCTCCAAATCGACCCGTGCAATGTAGGGTGCATCTTCCGTCGGATTGTTGCTCACAATGCGTCCCTCTGCGCGCTGAAAGTAGCTGACGATAAAAGACGCTTCTGGCTCTTCTTGTACCAATTGGGCATATTCACCATAGTCGCGCGCTGTTTCTTTTTGAAGGAAAGACGCAAACTCCCTTTCCAATTCGTCAAAAACGCGATCTGCGATCAATTCATGCTCTTGATACACGCGCGACTCTTCCAAAGCATTCAATCGATAGAAGAAAAAGAACAATACGCTAATGTTCAAACAAAAGAACAGTAGAAATCGGGTTCGGATTTTAAAAACGCGC
>JAYYRF010000409.1:0-2889 GCA_036127535.1 Myxococcota bacterium
TAAACGAGACTCCGAAGCGCTTGAAAACCAAGCACTCGTCTTTAAGCTACAACTGTACGGTGGAATGTTTGGAGTCTTCGCAGCCTTGTGTATGGGGGTCTTTTTCTACCTCGCGAGCCGGAAAAATGCCGCAAGAGACACCTTCCGAAAATGTCTTTTTCTCGCTCCCCCGCCCATTCAAAATAAATTTATGGAACTTTTCGATGGGTTTGTTGCCGGACTTTCAAATGCAAAGGATCGGAAAGGGTTTTGGCAAGCGGCCGCTTTGAGCATTTGGATGTGGTGCAATGGTTCTCTCGCTATCTACTGTCTCTTTCAAGCTTTTTCCATGTCGCTGCCATTTGGCGCCGCCTGCTTTGTCTCGGTTGCGATCGCACTGACCGTTGCTCTCCCGCAAGCGCCAGGCTTCATTGGGGTCTTTCACGTTGCCATGGAAAAAACCATGCTCTTATGGGGCCAAGAAGCTGCATCCGCGCAGGGTTTTGCTCTGATCTTTTGGGGTGTCAGCTTTATTCCTGTCACCGTCATTGGACTATTTGCGTTATGGTCTGAAGGAATCGCATTGAGCGACTTAAGAATATCCAAGGCAGTCATGCCGGAAGACGGGCAGAAGAATGAACACTCCCCTAACCATTGAATTGGTTCCCGCTTCACAATGGGGCGACAACCTACGCTCCCTTTTGCCCAAAGCAAAGTGGGATACGCTGAGAAAGCAGATCTACCAACGAGCTGATTACAAATGTGAAATTTGTGGTGGCAAGGGTCATAAATGGCCTGTCGAGTGTCACGAGGTATGGTTCTACGATGAAAAGAAAAAGACCCAAACGCTAACCGGTCTCACGGCGCTTTGTCCTCGATGTCATGAAGTGAAACACATCGGTCGTTCCATGAGCGTTGGCAAGGGAGACCGTGCGATCCGTCATCTCATGAAAGTCAATGGATGGACACGTTCGGATGCGCAGTACTATATTGAAGCGATTTTTGAGCAATGGCATCAAAGAAATCGTTTCGAGTGGACCGTAGACCTCAGTTGGCTTGACTCGTTTCGGTAGTCGTAAATTCCCCCTCGACGATGTAGGGATAGAGCGTGCCAAAATAATCGTACTCCGCATCAAAGGAATACTTCCAACCATCTCCATCCGCATCGAGCAATACCGTTCTTTCAACACCGACATCCCCGTTATTCGCTGTAGAAAAGACGTACAGCGACACACCCGCAAAACCATCTTCTATACCAACGACAACACTTTCTCCAAAGGTGACCGTTTCATAGCAAAGCAAGACCGGATCGAGGCTCAGAAGGTAGAATTCCCTACACGTTTCACAGCGGGCTTTGTACGGTAAAGCGGACTCGTCTCTCGTAATTTCAATACCGGTTTCGGATAGGCTATCCACACAATAGTCATTGAGGGGAAACGTCACGATTCGTGTGCCGCTCCATTCCTTATTGGACTCGACTTCCGGTGGTGGCTCATCTGTCGGTTCGGGTTCGTTTGTGGGCTCATTGGGTTCTTCACTCGGTTCACCCGCGGTGTCTGTCGATGGCTCAGCGGTAGGTTCCACATCTTTATCGCCAATGACGACCCTTCCAGAAGCATTACATCCAACGATGACAAGGAACAGTATGTATTTCATGATTCGCTCCGTTCGAATGTTCATTTACCCTTACACATTGACCCAAAACAATCATAAGTCAATATGCATTCAAAAATAAAAAATCAAAACGGTCTCCGGGAAGTCAATCTTAGGATTGAACGCATTATATTAAAGTCACTACGTTCAATTGATACGAAGGATCAATATGGAAATCAACACGAAGGAACGGATCAACGCACTCGAAGAAGAACTCGTTCAAATGCAAATGCACATGGCACACCAAGAATCTCTGTTACAAGATCTCAACCAAGTCATCATCGAGCAGCAAGAAGAGCTCGACTCTCTTCGCAAAGAGCAACAACGTCTACAGGCGCAATTGCAGTCCATCCTTGGTACCGCCAACGGAAGCCTTCCCTTCTAACCCCAATTCCATATCAACCATCCTATGCTTACCAAACTATTTCTAACTGTATTCCTGAGCTGCACACAGTCCGAACTTTTTAAACAGCGCGTGGAGAATACCCCTGAAATAAAGCTTCGCTCTCCTTACTTACTGGCCTTTCATCAGTGTAATGGCCAAGAGGTCGACTGTTTTGATCCAACAAAGCACGAAACCCGCGTCGCGCAGTCTCAAGATGGAACCCACTGGACTTTTTTGGATGACATCCCACCGTTCAAAGGTTCGGTACCCGATCTTCTCTTTCGGGATGAGACCTTGTTTGTTTATGCTCTGCCAAAACTCCGACGCTATCGCTTACGAGACCGTAAAGTCGATATCAGTCACTTCCACGTTTCCGATGAAAAGGACCAACTCGTACTTCAAGTGGATCCGAGCCCTATATTGGACGAAAACGGACGGATCGTCTTGTTTTTTTTGGTTGGAATCGCCGGTACCGATCCAGCCAGATGTCCTCCGGAAGAGCAACGATGTGTCAAAGAATTTCGTTCCGCAACAGAAGTAGAAAATACAAACGGATTGCGCTTTCAACTCGATGCGGGTATTCGCGCATCGATCGAAATCTCTCAAGGACACTTCGCATCCGATCCGGATCTGTTCAAGGGCCCCGATGGATATTACATGTATCTATCCAGAGGCGCACAGGTGCAAGTCTTATTTAGCCAAACCCTCCGCGGCAGCTACAAAAATGTCCCAGGATTACCCCAAGGAATGATTAGCCGTAATGTTGGAGGTGTGCCAGCGGGATACTATGACGAGGATAAAAAGCTCTTTTGGACTTTTATTACCAAACACAAAGGACGTCACAAAACCGAGATCCATATGGCAAAACACAA
>JAYYRF010000410.1:0-2847 GCA_036127535.1 Myxococcota bacterium
TAAATATACTCTCTATCGGTGAATTGCCGAAGAGGATTCTCGTTGTTGAAATCCGATATGGAAAGCGGACACAAGAACAAAATGAAACGGAGCGCTCTCCATACGCTAATCCACAACATGTATGGTGTTGGTATAGATAAATTTCTCTTGATCGCGATATACATCCACTTGACGCAGCGAGATTTCATCGTCCCAAACCGCATCCAAAACATACAAAGAATACAACGAGAGTTCGCGCTGCACATCGCTGTGCAAGTGACCCGCAAAATTGGCATAAATCGCGTCGGAATAGGGCGCGAGCACCGCCTCTACCTGTGCCATTTCCGCGATATCAAACGCGCCCGCATTCATGTACATCGGAATGTGCGTGATCATAAACACGCTGTTGGGCTCTTGCTCCCAAACGCGTACTTCTTCTTCAAACCAAGGATAGGTTCCACCATCGAAGTGATGTAGATCTCCCATCTCACCCAAAATGGGACTTGTGGATCGAGACGACCAATCCAAAGCGACAAACCGAATTCCACGAAAAGAGAAAGCGAAATTGTAAAATAGATGCATTTCTGCATACTCCGGATTGAACGCCGGTTCGAAAGAATCATTCCAATCGTCCATTTCATCTGCGAGAGACCGATACCGAGATTCGAATACGTCGAAAAATCGAAATTGATCACCAAAATGAATTTCGTTGTCCCCAATGATCGGCACGTACGGCATGGAGAGACGCTCCAATTCTCGCTGAGATTGTTCGAGCCCGTCCCCCCATCCTATATCTCCCAAAACAATCACCATCTCGATCGCGTAGTCCTCCGCTCTCATCTCGATCCAATCCACCGTCTTCTCCAATCTGTTTTGATGCTCCACACCGCCTTCGAGATGCGGGTCGGCAATCAACAAAACCGAGAATTGATATTCTGGCTCGTATGGAGTATCGACGGAGTCTTGTGATACTCCGTCTTTGCTACCCTCTTCACAAGCCAATATAAAGTGTAATAAAAGCACAAGATCCCCCACTGCTGTCCGCAGCTTGTGTAGGCGCACCACATATCATACCGCATCAAAGAACGGAATTGGAGTGCACCGAAAAAGATTACACCGAGATTATGGAAAAAGGTTATTCAGTAACCGTACAATCAAATCTAGGAGTTTGAACATGCATCCCCTATCAGCAAGCGTCGCGTTCGCATCATTGAGTTGCTTCGTAACCTATTTCTCCTCCGATGCCTTTGGGGAGTCTCCAAAGTCCCTGGTTCATCCGCTTCAAGATGCGTTGACCATTCAAGCCGAAGAGTTCTCTTCTCATAAAAATGTCTCCGTCGTCCAAGATGGTGACGGGGCGAGAATTGGAATTGTAACGAGAACCCAAACGGACAGTACAGATGTTGCATCTGCCATATGGTCATTTCGAACCATAGAAGAAGGAACCTACCTCCTCGAATTTCGATATGCCTCATCTGAAAAACGTCCCGGACAACTCTCCTTAAATGGAAATACGGTCTCACAAAACAGCATGGGACTGGAAACCGGTGGGGGAAGCACCCGAAGACAATCTTGGACGATTCAAGGGGTGTTCGAGTTTGAAAAAGGGGTCAATCAACTCGAGTTTCAGTCCAAAGGAGATTGGGCAAACCTGGATGCGATCCGACTCACGCTGCGGAAAGACAACAAGCAGCTCACGGAGGAAGAATACGCAAAACGCTGTACCAAATCTTCCTCTTGTGAGACGTATGTTGGACGAACGTGTAGCTTCGAAAGCGGACGGTTTGGTCCGGGCGTAACGGAGGAGCAGTACACACAAGAAAAGCGTCCCTCTGCCGAACAGTTTTGCGGTGTTGACACCTACTATAAAGTTCCGAGAAAGTGCGGCTACGGAAGTCAAATCGATGCCAAGATCGCGAACCCAAAGGATGTTTATGATATGTGCGGACTGCTTCGTGTCAATCGTGATTTTTGTTTAAACGAGCGATTCCAAAACTATCGTTTCAGTTCTTTCGGCCCTGAAAGTGGGAAAACCGGTCAAGATATCTGTGATTCGCTGCTCGAAGAATTCAAGCAAGCGAATATCTTTTTGCTTTATCGGTAATCACCCGAATCCAATCGATGTTATCGGTTGCCATCAGCCGTAAGCGGTATCGTGCACGGCATAGGTGTGATGATCAGATCGACAAGAGAGCAACTGCCTGAACACGATTGAATGCTAAAGTCTACGGCGAGTTCCATCTCCACATTGGAAACGTAGTAGTCACCCGACAAAACGAAGGATGTATCCAAAAAGGCACCGCTAAGAGCTTCTACCGAGGACGTGACGGCAGGACAAGTAAAGGCGTTGGACTGGACTGGGCATGAAAGGGTTTGTCCATTCAGCGTCAAAGAGATGCTGGTGGTACTCACAGAGGTGACGGAATACGTGGTGGGAATGAAGTCGTCAATCGACACCAAACTTTGCCAGGCGGAGTAGTTACACGCCGTGGTATCTGTAACCTGTGTGTTGTCGAGTCCCCATGTACCCAATTCGGGAACGATGGGATCGGGTTCCGTGCTACTCGAGTCGTTGGGATCGGTACCTTGCTCTACCTCCGTCGCATCGTCTACACCGTCGTTATCGCTATCCGAGTCGGTTGGGTCGGTACCCGAACTGCTCTCTTCGCCATCCGTTAAACCATCGCCGTCGCTGTCCGGATCCGTTGGATCGGTGCCAGCATCGCTTTCTTCACCGTCCGATAGACCGTCATCATCGCTATCCGGATCGGTTGGATCACTACCCGAACTACTCTCTTCGCCATCCGATAAACCATCGCCGTCGCTGTCCGGATCCGTCGGATCGGTGCCAGCATCGCTTTCTTGACC
>JAYYRF010000411.1:0-5827 GCA_036127535.1 Myxococcota bacterium
GGACAAGTTTCAGGAACCCCGGCTTATATGTCTCCAGAGCAGGCTCGAGGAGAAAACCATACGTTGGACGTTCGCAGTGATATCTACTCCTTGGGTGCGATCTTACATGAAATTCTGTTTGGAGGTCCTCCGTATGTCGGGAACGATATTTTACATCAGGTTCGAACCCGTGCGCCAACACTCTTGCAGAAGTATATGGAAAATAGCGCCTCCGATGAAGTGCGAATGAAAAACGGAGAACGGAGTCTCCCCTCTCTACCGCAAGAGTTGGTCGTCGCTTGTCAGAGAGCGTTGTCCTATGAGCCCAAAGAAAGATACCCGAGTACGGCGGATTTAATCAAAGTCATTCGAAATTGGTTAGAGGGAAGTCAAAATCGTAAAAAGGCATTGCGGGTTGTTGAGGACGCGCTGGAAAAGGAGAGTGAAATCTCCTTTCTCCGGCAAAAAGCGCTTGTATTGCGTGAAGAGTCGCGGATGCTGCTCAGTAAAGTCGATGCTTGGGATGGAGAAGATAAAAAAAGGGGAGCTTGGCATAAAGAAGACGAAGCCCAACGTCTGCTCGAGGAAGCCGAACTTATGGAAACTCGAAGGGAGCAGCTGTTACAGGCTGCCTTGACCCACAAGTCTGACTTACAAGAGGCGCATTTGGCGCTCGCGCAGTATTATCGTTCGCAGCACGAACAACAAAGAGGACGCATGGAGCAACAAAAGATCGCGATGCGTCTTTTGCACCATGTAAAATCGCTCAAAACCCATCATGCCGCCCGCACAGGTTTCCTGAACTATCTGCGAGGACGAGGAACTCTTTCCATTCATACCGCTCCGAGCCAGGCGGAGATTTGGATCCAGCCGTACGAAGAGCACAACCGACGTATGGTATTGGGAGAGATGTCCTTTTTGGGGCGTACGCCCTTGGTCAAACATCCCTTGGATATGGGTTCGTATCGGGTCATTCTCCGCAGTACAAATACCGCGGATGTATGGTATCCGATCGCCATCGGCCGTGAAGAGCACCTGGAAACCCGACTCGATCAGAAGGATACGTCGATATGGCTACCGCGTAAAGGACTCGTTCCCAAAGAACTGTGCTACATTTCAGCGGGCTGGTATTGGAGTGGAGGAGACTTGGAACTGGCGACCAGTTTAGCGAAAAGACGTATTTGGCTAGAAGGCTTCTTTATGCAACGCTTTCCGGTACGGATGTGTGAATACGTTCTCTTTCTAAACGCTCTTGTGGAGATGGGACGAGAAGAAGAAGCGAGAAAGGCCGCACCCCAAGAGAGAGATTCGGGATCGTTGTTGATCGATTGGCAAGATGGACGCTTTCATGTAGATGATGCGCGGAGAAATCATCCCGTACACTCCATCGATTGGCATTCGGCCGATCGATATACAAAGTGGTACACGCGTCAAACCGGTATTTCTTGGCGTCTGCCAACCGAGATGGAGTGGGAAAAAGCGGCCCGCGGCACAGATGGACGTTTCTTCCCGTGGGGTGACTTTCCGGATCCCTCTTGGGGCTGCATGCGAGACAGCCACATTGGAAAACGAGGCGTGGTATCGATTGAGGAATTTCCGATCGATGAAAGTCCATTTGGCGTTCGGGGAATGGCGGGAAATGTGATGGACTGGACGAGCAGCACATATCAAAAAAATGGTCCGGAGATCAAAAATGGACGCGTGGTTACCGAAAAATCAGACGTGGAACCCACAACCGAGATGGTTTACAAGGGAGGCTGTTGGTATTTCGGATCTCGTTTTATGCGAGCTGCGGATCGGCACGCAATCAGCGCACAGCATCGCGGCAATCTAATTGGATTTCGGATGGTCTGTTCTTTGGAAGAGGTTGCGCGTACCAACGATTGGGGTGAGGTCTAGGGCGTATTCACGGTGTGGAGTACGCCGTTCCACTTCGACATCCTCTTGGGCTACAGCAGCCGGACATACCAATGCTGTTTGTACCATTCCAGGTGCTGCGGAAAAGATTATTTTTTGGGAAAACACCGAGTGTATCGAATCGAAATTGCTACAATAGAAATGTTGTTATACCATCGTATCCGAATCAGGGAGTCTCAACTGCTTGGCAGATGTCAACAATGTTTTGTTTTACGTGTGTTTTTGGGGTTCGCAGCGCCTGCCGTTGTGCAAGCGGAGCCGTTAACGCTCGAGCGCCTGTTGTATGTCTTGGAAGAAGACTCTTCGTGGAACGCATATTGGGAAAGCCAAGTCTTATATCAGCGAGCGGTTGCCGATACCACAAACATCGTGCCGGCACCGCGGTTTATGACCAATATGCGATCGATCGCTGACTTTGAAGTGGAACAATCCTACGGGATTTCACAAGCGGTTCCGCTGAATACAACCCGTGTCCTAAGAAAAAAAGCGGAGTTGACGCGCGTGTCCGTTGTGGAGGAGGAGATTGAACAACAGAAAAATGATCGCATGGCTGAGGCGATGAGATATTTCTTTCGAATCTTGTGGTACCAAGAGAGGAGTCGTGTTTTGCGTTCCTTTCAAAGCCAGCAAGAACGGATCGAGTCGATTGTAGAATCCCGTAGCTCGTTGGGGGAAGATTCTCTCATGGATAAAGAGCGACAACACCAAAGAAAGAAACAAATAGAGATGCAAATCCAACGGGATAGCGTGGCGATGGTGTCTTGGAATGCACAGTTGGTTGCTCTTATCGGTCAAGGGAGCCCCATCGAGGTCAGCGGGGAGCTTCCACCGAAGCAGTGCGATGTAGATGGAGACTCACCAAAGCTGCGTGCTGTGGATAAGGAAATCGAAACGCTCGAGATAGAACGACAATTGGCTTCTCAGACGTGGTTACCGTTGCTGAGCGTTCAAGGTGGATGGGTAGAGGTAGAAACCGAAAATCAATCTACCCAAGGCTGGAGCGCTACGCTCGGTCTCTCTTTTCCCGCACTACAAGCCCCCAAAAAGAGGCAGAAATCGGCAGAGGTCGCAGAGAAAAAGGCTGAGCGTGTTCTTTTGGAGCGTAAGCTGGATGCGATTTCGCGCAGTTCTCAAATGCAGTGCCAACAATATCTGCAACTGGCTGCGGAAGCAGAAGAACGCGCAAAGCAAACCCAAAAATTGGTTGAGCAGGCAGAGGCAGGATACATGGCCGGATACCTATCACTGGAGGATTGGGTCGAAATGCAGGCCGCATGGCAAAGCGATCTTCTCGCCGTTTTGGACTTACGGCATGCGGCACGGGAAACACAGATACAACTCGTCGCTCTTTTTGGTGAATCGAAATGATATTGATTGGCTTTCTACTGCTGTTTTGGTCTTGCCAAAGTGACCACGGCTCTCATGGTCACCACGGCTCTCATGGTCACCATGGATCTCATGGTCATCACGGTCACGATTCACAGGACACATACGAAAAGTCTTGGACGAGTTATGGGCAAAGTACACAAATTTTTGTGCAATACGATTCTTTTGCTCCGGGAAAGACCGTTCAATTGCTCGTTCACTTGACCGCAATCGATCAATGGCAACCCGTTGGGGAAGGACGAGTCTTTGCGCGTTGCGGAGAAAGTACATCCGAAGATGGTGTTTTGCGAGAGCCGGGTATCTTCCTCGTTCGATTTTCCTTGCCCAACGATTACAAAGCCTCTTCAGGCTGTGCGATTCATTTGGACGGAGAGCTGTCGGATGTACACGTTTTGGGTGAGGCCGATTCGGACTCGGCGGACGGTTCTCATGAGGGGTCTAAACAAAAGAGCGTCTCTTTTTCTCTGGAACAGCAATGGTCTGTAGGGTTTGGCATGTCCCCTGTTGTCAAAGGCCCGATTCGATCTTCCTTTTCGGCTTTCGGAACATTGGAAGCCAGTAGCGAAGGCAATGGATTGATACATGCACCCACGAACGGACGTATTCTAGCAGCCGATTTTCCCATTGTGGGATCTCAAATGGCAAAGGGAGAGAGCATCGCATGGTTCGTTCCTTCTTTGTCCGAACTCGGCGACAGTTCTTCTCTCGAACAACAAGTCGTTCAGGCTCAATTGCAACTCGAAGAGAGTGTGGCCAATCGAGAGAGGATGGATACGTTGGTGGAGGCAGGCACCGCCTCGGAACGCGAAGCCCTGAGAGCGCGTTTCGAAGAAGAAAAATCCCGTGCGATACTCAAACGTGCACAACGACGACAAAATCAGGCCAACGGAGTGATGGCCGCCGAAAAAAGAGGATCGGGCATCCCTCTTGTCTCGCCCATCCAGGGACGTTTGGCTAAAATAGATGCTGTTCCTGGTGAACTGGTGACGGAAGGAGCGGTTTTGTTTCACGTGATCCATTCGAACCCGTTGTGGCTCAAGATCGAAGTGCCGGAGGCCTATCTTTCGCGTTTGGATCAGATTACGGGGGTGTCTTTTACCGTTGATGGATTTGAGGATGCCTTTGTGGTCGATGAAAAACCGATTGGCATTGGTGGCATTGTCGATCCGCGTTCGCGAACGATTCCCGTCATCTTTGCGATACCCAATCCGGAGGAGGCACTCAAGGTCGGTATGTTTGCAACCGTCGATGTTTTGGAAGCCGCCGTGGATGAGGGATTGTCCGTTCCCGAAGATGCCGTTGTGTACGATGGAGCGGTGCCCGTGGTCTACGTCGGAACAGATGGTGAGCGCTTTGAGCAAAGAAGGGTTCGCTTGGGGGCTGAGGTTGGTGGGTATCGTCATATTTTGAGCGGTCTTGAATCGGGAGAGTGGGTTGTCCGAAAGGGGACGTACGGCTTGCACCTTAGCTCTATGGGTGACAATGCTGCGCTCGGCCACGGCCACCACCACTAGGTCGATCATGATAGACAATATCATTCAGTGGTCTCTTTCCAATCGTCTTCTTGTAATCGTCTTTTCCGCCTTGGTCGTGATTTGGGGAAGCGTAGAAGCGTCTAATATGCCTGTTGATGTCTTTCCGGATCTCACTGCCCCCACGGTAACGGTTGTAACAGAGGCGCATGGTCTGACACCGGACGATGTAGAGAGAATGATTGCGACACCGATTGAAAGCAGTTTAAACGGTGCGACGAAGGTACGAAGGGTTCGTTCCGTCATCGCAGAAGGAATCGCGATTGTCAAGGTAGACTTCGATTGGGGTGTTCCTCTGCTAAGTGCGCGTCAAGTCGTATCAGAACGCTTACAACTGGCGTCTCCACTGCTTCCGGAAGAAGCGGATACACCGATTATTGGGCCGATGACGTCCGTGATGGGCGAGATTCTTTTCTTAGGCTTAACGACCGAACGAGACGATATCGATCGAATGGAGTTGGGAAGCATCGCAAAATGGAATGTAGCGCGGCGCCTTTTGGCGGTTCCGGGTGTAGCCCAGGTCATGCCCTTGGGAGGGGATACCAAGCAGTATCAAGTTCGACTCGACCCGTACAAACTGAACGCTTTGGGTCTGAGAGCCGAAGATGTTGCAGGTGCTTTGGAGCAGGCGAGTGAAAATATGCCCGCGGGGTTTATGAGAGAGGGAGGAACGGAAAAGCTCATTGTTGGCATTGGAAGGATTCAAACAGTGGACGATATCGCTGAATCCTACATTACGACCCGTGGCGAAACGCCCATTCTCGTCAAAGACGTTGCACAGGTTCACATTGGACCCGCGATCCGACGAGGGGATGGCGGTATCAATCAACGGCCGGGCGTTGTGATCGGTATTCGTAAGCAGCCGGATGTCAACACCCTCGCTTTGACGACCGATTTAGAAAGGGCGCTGGCGCAAATCAACCAAGGATTGCCTGAGGGGGTTGTATTACATACCGATCTCTTTCGTCAGGCAGATTTTATTTCGTTGGCCATTGAAAACGTCACAGCGGCAC
>JAYYRF010000412.1:0-4015 GCA_036127535.1 Myxococcota bacterium
TGACGTCTCGTTTGCTCGGTTTGAAGCCGGGCGATCGTCTTCCGAATTTTTGAAAACACGGATGAGTCCTCAAGGGTATTGAATTGCTTCTTGAAGCGCGCATCTATGAGCTTCCGTTCTAACTCGAGCTCTTTGTGAACCAGTTGTTCATCACTCAGTTCCTTTACCTCACTCATTTTCATTTGAGCACCTCTCTTCTTTTGATGAATTTGGTTTTGAAAGGCAGCTTATGGCTCGCAAGACGAAATGCTTCTCGCGCTTCCTCTTCTGATACTCCCTGCATTTCATACAGGACACGGCCGGGCTTGATGATTGCAACCCAATGATCTGGTCCTGATTTACCTTTACCCATTCGGGTTTCCGCAGGCTTCTTAGAGATAGGCTTGTCGGGAAAAACTCGAATCCAAACTTGCCCCTTTCTTTTGATGTAACGGGTCATGGCTCGTCGAGCGGCTTCAATTTGACGAGCGGTCATACGACCACAGCCAGTTGCCTGGAGGGCAAAGTCACCGAAACTGACTTCAGAGCCCCTGTAGGCCAGGCCTCTCATGCGACCTTTTTGAACCTTACGATACTTTACGCGTTTTGGTAATAACATTACTAATTCTCCTCAAAAATCGGACTACTCTGATTCAGAGCCCGCCTCTCCTTTATAGATCCAAATTTTGACCCCAATGATTCCGTAGGTCGTCAATGCGGTCGCAAAACCATAGTCAATGTCCGCTCGCAACGTATGTAGAGGTACGCGACCTTCTCTGTACCATTCACAACGAGACATTTCAGCGCCGCCCAAGCGACCGGAACATGCGATTTTAATTCCTTTGGCTCCAGCGCCCATTGCAGACTTCAATGATTTCTTCATCGCTCGACGGAAGCTTACTCGTTTTTCGAGCTGCTGTGCAATCGACTCTGCTACAAGCTGGGCTTCGATTTCCGCCTTTCGAACTTCCATGATGAAGAGTTGTACTTCATCGCCTGTGAAGCGGGAGAGATCTTCGCGGACTTTTTTCAGCTTGCGATTTCTTTGACCCAACAGAATGCCAGGCTTTGCTGAATGAACATAGACCTTGATCGTACCAGAATTTCTTTCGATAACGATGCGACTGATTCCGGCTTCTTTTTGGGTTGTTTTTAAGAACTTACGAATCTTGATATCTTCGTGTAGACACTTGGTGTAGTTCTCTTTTTCAGAATACCACAAAGAGTCCCATGAACGAGAAATCCCAACTCGGAATCCTACAGGATGTACTTTTTGACCCATTTTTGTCTCCTATTCGCTTTCTAAAATTACGGTAAGATGGCTGGTTTTCTTGTGGATGCGATTTGCCATTCCACGAGCTCTTGGTCGGAAGCGACGAATTGACGGTCCTTGATCGACGAAGACGGTTTTGATGAAAAGTTCATCAATATCCAAATCCTCATCGCTCTTTTCCGCTTTGTATTCAGCGTTCGCGACAGCCGATTCAACCAGCTTTAAAAAGAGTGTTGCTGACTTCTTTCGGGTAAACTTCAACATTTCTTGGGCTTCTGATGCTCTTTTACCGCGAATCAGATCCGCGACGAGTCGCGCTTTTTGCGGTGAAACCCTTGCCATACGAAGAACTGCTTTTGACTGCATGCGTATCTCCTAACGTCTCTTAGACTTCTTATCTGCAGCGTGACCAAAATAGGTACGCGTTGGGGAAAACTCACCCAATTTGTGCCCAATCATGCTGTCTGTGATGTGAACTGCAATGTGTTTTTTGCCATTATGAACCAGGAACGTCAGTCCAATCATCTGTGGGATGATGGTGGAACGGCGACTCCAAGTTTTGATGGGCTTATCGCTGTTGGTCGATCTCGCTTCTTCTACTTTCTTGAGAAGATGAATATCTACAAATGGTCCTTTTTTTACAGAACGAGGCATCTATACTCTCCTATTTGCGACGCTTGACAATGAATTTATTCGACGGTTTGCTTTTGGCTCTTGTCTTGTAACCCTTGGTGGGCTTACCCCAAGGTGTAACGGGATGACGACCCTTTGCCCGGCCTTCACCACCACCGTGGGGATGGTCTATGGGGTTCATCGCGGTACCGCGAACCTTTGGTCGACGTCCAAGCCAACGAGATCGTCCCGCTTTACCTACAACGTGGTTTGAGTGTTCTAGATTACCGACTTGTCCTACCGTGGCGCTACAGTTCTTGTGAACCTGACGAAGTTCACCACTGGGAAGGCGCAAGAGAACGTAATCTTTTTCCTTTGCCATCACCTGAGCGGCTGCACCTGCGGATCGGCATAGCTGACCACCCTTTCCCAGTTGCAATTCGATGTTGTGAACCAAGGTACCCAGTGGGATACTGTGAAGATGCATGTTGTTTCCGGGGAGGATGTCACATGTATCCGATGTGATTACAGTATCATTAACAGATAGCCCATCCGGTGCGAGAATGTATCGCTTCTCTCCATCCACATAGTGTATCAAGGCGATACGAGCCGTGCGATTTGGATCGTACTGAATCGCAGCCACTTTGCCCGGAACATCAACCTTATCTCGTTTGAAGTCGACAATACGATAGCGGCGTTTGTGTCCACCACCCCTGTGTCGGGCAGTAATCCGACCATTATTGTTTCTACCACCTTTTCCGCTTTTCTTTGCCAATAATGACTTTTCTGGCTTTGATGAGGTGACTTCAGAGAAGTCAGAGCCCGTCATAAAGCGTCTTGATGGAGTTGTAGGACGAAATTTACGTGTTCCCATTTTCTACTCCTCCTCTTCGCCGATGAATAAGTGTTGAAGTGAATAGCCTTCGGCTAGTTTCACATACGCTTTTTTCCAATTGGACTGCTTTCCGCTGAAACGACCAAATCGCTTTCTCTCGCCGTACATGATCATGGTACGAACCGATGAAACCTTTACATTGAAAACGGTCTCGATCGCTTTCTTGATCTGCGGCTTGTTTGACTGCAAACCAACTTGGAATGCGTAGATGTTGTTGCCCATCATCTGATCACTACTCGCTTTTTCAGAGAGAATGGGACGGATTAATATATCTCGTAGTTCTGCCATTTTATTTCTCCAATCGACTGGCAACTTGCTGGGCAGCCGCTTTGGTCATTGCCAAGTTTTGATGCTTGAGAATGTCGTATACATTGAGTCCATTTACCGACATAACCGTAACCTTTGGTAGGTTTCGGCCTGCTCGATAAACACGATCGTACTTTGCTTCGTGCGCAGAGCGATCTTCTTTTGAGTCTCCCTCATATGTAGGCACAATCAAGAGCAGATCTTGAAAGTCAAAGGCGTTCATAATTCCTTTGAATCGCTTTGTTTTAATTTCTTCCATCTGAATATCGTCAAAGATGGTCAGAGCATTCTCTTCGCAACGTCTGGACAGAGCGGAACAAAGAGCCGCTTTGCGCGCCTTTTTGTTCATTTGAAGAGCATGAGATCGAGGATGTGGTCCATGCGCAACACCGCCGCCTCTCCAATGAGGCGCGCGTGTTGTTCCTGCACGGGCACGACCCGTTCCCTTCTGACGGAATGGTTTCTTACCACCGCCGGATACAGATGCGCGCCCCTTTGTAGCGTGTGTTCCAGCTCTTCGCTTCGCAAGTTGATAGCGAACAGCTTCGTAGAACAGATGCTCTCGAACGGTTGCTCCAAACACCTTATCCGCCAAAGAGACAGAACCAACTTCCTCTTTTTCTGTATTAAAAAGTGTTAATGTAGGCATTGTAATCTCCCAAAATGATTTCTTAGCTGTTCATCAGCTTGAATTGAATGTGTACGCCAGCTGGCAGTTCCACGTCTTTACCCATATTCTGCATGCTTTCGGGTGGGATATTCAAAATATCTAAGAGTCTGTGATGCGTTCTGCGTTCGAACTGCTCACGCGACTTTTTATTTACATGAGGGCCTCGCAAGACTGTCCACTTTTTGATGCTAGTGGGCAGTGGAAACGGACCTCTAATATCCAATCCTTGTCGTTTAGCGGAGTCCGCAATTTTCATGGCAGCTTGGTCGAGTAACTTGTA
>JAYYRF010000413.1:0-3218 GCA_036127535.1 Myxococcota bacterium
GAACACGAGTACTTGCGTCAAGAAGTACGAGAATTTTGTGACTCGCACGATATGGACAAACTCGCAGAGGAGTACGACGAGAAGGAGTGTTTAAACCTAGACTTATTTCGCGAAGTAGGAGAGCGAGGATGGTTGGGAGTCACCATCCCTGAAGAGCACGACGGCATGGGACTGGATACAACGGCCGCTGTTATCATCCATCACGAACTCTCCAAATACGATCCGGGATTTTGCCTCGCCTACCTCGCACATTCCATGCTCTTCGTCAACAATTTCTACTATTGTGCCAATGAAGAACAAAAGAAACGCTTTCTAGAACCAACTCTGACCGGTGAATGGGTGGCCGGTATGGGGATGACAGAACCCGGACACGGAACCGACGTCATCGGCATGACAACCACCGCAGTAAAAAAAGGTGACAAGTACATTTTAAATGGCACAAAGACCTACATAACCAACGGTGCAGAGGGACACATCTACCTGATATATGCCAAGGTAGACGAGAGAATGACCGCCTTTGTTGTGACAGCAGACTGTCCAGGATTTTCCGCGTCCAATCACATACCCAAAATGGGAATGCGAGGCTCATCCATGTCCGAGTTGATTTTCGAGGACTGCGAAATCCCTGCGAGTAACCTGCTGGGCGTAGAGGGAGGCGGACTCGTACACATGATGCGCAATTTAGAAATCGAGCGACTCACCCTTGCAGCTATGAGTTTGGGCATCGCAGACCGCTGTTTGGACTTAATGGTAGAGTACGGGCACATTCGCAAAGCCTTCGGACAACCCATCAATCGTTTTGGTCAGATACAAAAGATGATCGGTGACAGTTATGCCATGACCGAAGCGATGAGGTGTCTGATCTACAACGTAGCCCGAGATGTTGCGCCGGATGTTCAAAACCGAATTGGTTCTGATGCGGCCAAGCTATATGCCGCCCCCATTGGTAAGTTGGTCGCAGACAACTGTATGCAAGTGTACGGAGGCGCAGGATACTGCCGAGAATATCCCATTGAACGTCTTCTTCGTGACGCAAAACTGCTCGAAATCGGTGGGGGCACGCTCGAGAGTCACCAGAAAAATTTGACCAAAGACCTGACAAAGCAGCACCTTCGCAACAATCTTCGAGAAGATTACCGACGATAGCGCAATACGTATTCGACCGCGATACTGGCCAACGACTCCTTTGATGTACGTTCCGCCACGCCTACAACCTCGAGTCCCAATTTTAACGCTTCCTCGGCAGTGGTCTGACCAATACACACCACCGGCCCCGTAAAGTGCCGCTTGAGCAAACGCGCGGCGCGGGGCGAAGCCAAACAAGTAACCGAAATTTTTGGAAGAGCGAGTATTTGCTTTCCCAACGTTTCATTTGCAAAGGATGTGTAGACCTTCCAACGAAAAAATGGACGTTTTTGATGACGTAGAGAGCGTTCCAATGGACTGGATAATATCTCTGCTCCAACATGCCAAAAAGACGAGCATGAAACTCTGTTTACCGACTCTACCAATGAACGTCCCGAACCGTTCGCAACGAAATGTACCTGAACACCTATGTCCAGAAGAGATCGCGCTGTACTTTCTCCAATCGCGTGTACCGGTGACTCCCTTACCCATTCTCGGAGATTTTCAACATATTGTGCGGTCCGAGCCGAGCTAATCAATACGAGCTCAGGGACGGCCTCCGGATGTTTGCTCACAATCGCCCGATGCTGAATGAAAGGTACATGAACCGATTCCAAGCCAGCATTTTCACATATACTCTTAAATGGCTCAGGATAAGCACACGTGTTGAGGATCCTCACACTCCCAAAACCTTCATTAACGAAGCCATTCCGTCCTGCACATTTTCAAAGGTAATACTTCCTCGTTGCATTCCATCTCTGTCTAAGAAATAGGATGCGTGATACCGCTCATTCTCACGATAGGCATAACATCCAGCGGCCACATTACACCCCCCCTGAATCGCCGCTAAAAATGTACGTTCAAAATCAACACAGTCCTTTGTAACAGAATGATGAATGGACTGGAGTATTTCCAGCGTCTTCGAATCGCTTCTACGACATTGAATCCCTAGGGCGCCTTGTCCCGGGGCAGGCACAAAGACCGAGGGGTCTTGGATATATATATCGTTGCGTTCGATCGACAAACGATTCAATCCGGCTTTTGCCAATACAATTGCGTCGAATTCACCTCGATCCAATTTTGCGAGGCGGGTATCTACGTTTCCTCGGATTCCCCGAATTTCTGCTTTGGGGCTTAGGCTCCGAATCATGCTCTCTCGTCTTAAGGAGCCCGTTCCAATAATCAAGGATTCACGAAGCGGTTTTCCAACAATACAATCTCTTGGATCCTCTCGTTGTGGAATTGCTCCAATCACCAAATGAGAATCCTCATCTGTTGGTAAATCTTTCAAGGAATGCACGGCAAAATCTATTTCTCCGGCCAAGAGGGCCGATTCGAGTTCAAAAGTAAACAAGCCTTTTCCACCGATATCCGCCAATGGCTTATCAAGGATCTTATCCCCCTTTGTTTGGAAGACGACGAGTTCGACCGCCACCCCCGTCGCTATCGTAATTGCATCGGCCACTTGTTGGCTTTGTGCCATCGCAAGTTTGGAACCACGCGTACCCAAATATAGTTGCATATCATTTGTCCTTTTTGGGTTCGATCATTGCCTCTAATAAAAAGCTTAATCGTTCGTATTCCGATTCTCTCGCACAAGATCTCGCAATGGATAATGGGCGATGTAAAATCTTCTTGGTCAACGATTGGGTCATATGCTCGATGGCTTTTCGTTCTGTGTCCGACAGATGAGAGAGAGAACTGAACAGCTTATCAAGCTCCGCTTGCCTCAGATTATCCGTCTGCCTGTAGAGATTCCCAATATCGGAATTAAAGCGTTCTCCTTGTATCATTTTCCAACTCTTTTCTACTTCTAGTTCAATAATGGCTTCTGCTTCCTTGGCAGCCTTCTCCCGAAAACTCTTACCTTGCGAAACGACTTGACTAAGGTCGTCGACGTCAAATAAATAAATCCCATCAAAATCTTGAATGCTGGTATCAATCACCCTTGGAACAGATAAATCAATCATGACCAATGGTTTATAACGTCTTTTGGGACGAGCTGCGATAAGGTCTGCACGAGTGAGTAAGGTTGTTCCCCCACCAATACTGGTCAATACGATATCGACACGCTCCAAATAACGATTGGCTTC
>JAYYRF010000414.1:0-2745 GCA_036127535.1 Myxococcota bacterium
ATCGCTTTGACCAACACCCTTGGAATCCGTTCTGACATCCCACCGGGAGATATCACAATAGATGTTTTGTTCAATTCAATGCCCTTTGACAACACCATTACGACCATGTTCCTCTCCGGTCGCGAGGTACAAGAGCTTCTCGATTTTGTATCGAGTCGTTCTACAGAGCGCGGTTGTTCTTCACAAGCCCAGGTTGCTGGCATTCAATTTGACATGGTTTGCGATCCCTTCCTGGCTCGCGCGGAAAACATCCTAATCAATGGCATTGAATTGGATTTAGAAGGAACCTATGAGCTCGCAACGAACAATTACATTGCGAATGGTGGCTCGGGCTTTGAGGTTTTAGAGAGAAATACGACGCAAAGAGATACCGGTATCTCGATCCGAGACGTCGTGAAAACCGCCTTTATTCAGCACTCTGTACTTCCAAATTACGAAGAAGGCATCTGTGTTGAAGACGGCCGCATCAACACCATTTACTAGGAGTCACGATGATTTTCTTTTTACTGGGATGCCGCTCCTTTGTGCCGTCTACCGATGACCAGGCTTCTGCCCAAGATCCCAATGCGCCCAAATTAACCTTTATCACGGTGAGTGTTGAGGGGGATCTGGGGTCATCTTCAGAACCACTCCCCTTCTCTGCTGAACCGATCAGTCGAAATATTACAGTACAAACGCTGGATCAAAACGCGGAACCGCTTGCCTTTGACGGAGATTTAAAACTCAACGTACGAAATGGTCGCCTGGCTTCGGATATGGATCCTTGGATATCCGTCACCAATGGCCAATGGGACTCCGAAAGCGCCAATGAGCCGATCTACTTTCAAGCTGCTTTTGGTCCGAGTCGTATTTGGGTTAGCGATGAAGGCGACAAAGACTCAACCTCCGAACGAAAAGCCACATACGCTTCGGGGGTCAGTGAAACCATGCACTTTGCCTTCCCAACCATTGCAGAGTTTAATCGCATAGAAGACACCGAAACCAATCATCTCGTCGGTGAATTTACAGAAGTTCGCGTCTCGGATCGAGATGTAGCGGTTACCGTAGTCGGAACCAATGGGTTTTGGATTACAGACTTGAATGATGGCGTTGGAAACTATGCCAGTATGTACATCTATACGTTTTCAAAGCCCTCGGGTGTTCGACCGGGATACCGCATCACCAAGCTCAATGGCGGCAACCAAGAGTATCTCGGCACAACCCAGCTCTCTTTTCCCGATCACGAGCAAGAAGAGGACAATCTATTCGTGGAAGTACCGGATATGGATGAGCAGACACTTTGCGACCCCCAAAAAATGGAGGGGTATGAATCCGCTATGGTTCGTGTTACCAACGCCCAAATTCCTGCTTCTTTTACCCCCGGCTCGGAGGAGTTTATCGACTATTTGGAATATGGCCAGTGGCCAGCCAAACTCGGAGACTGTTCTTTCCATGTCGATTCAAACGCATTGAGCTTTGCATTTGATCCCGTAGCTTATGCGGGAGAATCATTTGATGCAAAAGGAATGATTACACAAATTTGGTCAAAATGGATCATTGTATTGGTCGACGACGATGGCATTTCTATAGATGGAAATGACTTCCCGACGCGCCCCAATCATACCGGTCCACAACGCCCCCAACCTCGCCACAGAGAATAGGAATTCTGCCATGATTTTATTATTATCCATGCTACAAGCGGCTCATGCCGGTGAATTTATCGACATTTGGGTCACAACCGCCTTCGAAGATACCAACATTTTTGCCGGCCCTGAGTTATACAGCCCGTCTGCAAACTTTGTGCAAAGAGGTAACAACACCTTTTTCGAGAATTACGAAAGACGAGTAACAGACGATATCTCACGAGGAAACCTTGTTTTATACAATTACTCCGAAGGCTTCCACAAGGGATGGGCCACAGAGAGCGCCTTTGTTCTCCGGTATACTCCCTTTTTGAATCCGGATCTTACTCAACCGGGTACCAACATAAGAGACGATGGTTCTTATGTTCGGATTATTCGCAAACTTCCCGGAGAAGACCATTCTCTTTCCTTAACGGGCTATGCGGTTGATTCAGGACGATTTCGACTGGGGTACTCCTACGACCTAACGTGGGGAGCGCGCAGCTTGTTTTCCTTCGATCCCGGCGCCGTTCCCGGTGTTCGATTACAATGGCAGAACAAAACGAGCTATGCCTTTTTGGGCGCCAAATCAGCCGTTGGTGACTACATCACGCCGGATACGCGAGAACCCCGTAATGAAGCCTACTACGGATTTTTATCGGGCATTGGTACCACCATCAATGAAAACCTTAAGATCGAAGGCGGATTTGGTCTCTTCGAACAGGATCAAATCAAAAATGTTCAATCGACCGATAACGAACTGTATGGTGAAATGATTACGGCCATGGGATTCACGGGACAAATTTCCTACAAGAGCAGAACCGATCTCGCCTTTGCCTCCTCCGAAGATCTCCGCCTTTATCAGAACAATCCCGATGTGATGCGTGACACCTATATTTTTCATCCCACCTTGGATGGTTTTGGCACTATCGTTCAAGCTGAGATCAACGTACTAAGCCACAACCTTCTCAGTCCGACTGACACCCAAAGTACCGTTATCGAACGCGGTATCGCAGCCGACATACAAGGCACCTTCATTCTGAATAGCGCGTTGTTGAATATTGACCTCGTTTACAAAGATTTACCCTATATCTTGTTTAACGTTCCAGGACTGACATCGGGCGTAGCTATGAACCCCGACATG
>JAYYRF010000415.1:0-15976 GCA_036127535.1 Myxococcota bacterium
TCCTACCTTGCCATTTATCCCTTGGCGATTCTGAATGTCTTTAGCTGTATTGCATGGGCGGTATTGGTGTGGTGGCATTTTCGAGGGGGAAAAGCCATCGGAAGTATCGTCGCCATCGCAGAGGTGATTATTCACGCCGCCGCTTGTGTCATCTTGATCGGATGGGAGAGCGGCTTTCAATTCTACCTATTCTGCTTGCCGTTCCTAACGTATCTCGCACCGTGGTTTTCTACCCAAACCAAAGCGGTACTGACGATGCTCTACGCGGGTATATTCGCAATGCTGTCCTACCACTACAGCGCCGCCGAACCGATCTACACACTGCCTCCCCTACTCTATCAGATTCTCAACTTTGGAAACATTTGCGCGATCTTCTTTTCGATTGCCTTAACGTGTTTTTATTATGAATCCGGCACCCAAAAAACACAACGAGAATTAACCGAGGCCAAAGGTAAATCCGATGAAATGACGGTTTTGCTGAAGAAGATGTTCGGAAGATACCTATCCGCAGACGTTATGAAATCTCTCATCGCGGATCCATCCAATTTAGAATTGGGGGGAGAGCGACGAGAGGTCACCATTATGATGACCGATCTGCGCGGATTTACGTCTATCTCCGAACGCTTAGAACCGGAGGAGGTGGTACAACTCCTCAATACCTATTTCGAGATTATGGTTGAAATTGTGCTGCGTTACAACGGAACGATCAACGAGTTTATCGGGGATGCGTTGCTGGTGGTTTTCGGCGCACCCAATCATCTGGAAGATAGAACGGAACAAGCCGTTGCCTGCGCAATCGAAATGCAGAACGCCATGCGAAACGTCAATTTGGAAAACGTATCGAAAGGCCTGCCCGAACTTAAGATGGGCATTGGATTAAACGAAACCGAAGTCGTAGTCGGCAATATCGGCTCCCACAAGCGCAGCAAATATGCGGTTGTCGGATCGGGAGTCAACATGACAAGTCGCATCGAATCCTACACGAGCGGCGGGCAAATCCTAATATCAGAATCCGTTTATCGAAAAATCGTCAACCTATTGCGAATCGATTCCGAAAGGGAAGTCTTACCAAAGGGGGCAGCATCCCCCATTCGTATCTATGAGGTCGGCGGCATTGCCGGTAAATATCAACAGGTTTTGGATATAGAACACGACGATTGGGTGGCATTACCCTCGCCCTTGGCAATCTCTTACACAACCTTAGACGGAAAAAATATCTCCAAAGAAGAAAAAATCGGCCTGATTCAGAAAGTTTCCTCTGCTGCCTTGCTAATCGAACTGGAGACGGCTCTTCCGGTGCTGCAGAACATCAAATTCAATCTGACACAAGTTCCAAACAAGATTAAGAGCAAAGACATTTACGCCAAGGTGCTCGAACAGATGAATCAAACGGAACACGTAGACGGTAAACATCTCCTGCACGTTCGATGTACGTCTGTTCCACCCGAAGTCGATGGATACTTTCAAGCGCTGCGCCAACATATGCTTTAAATACAGAGACTAATCTTCTCCGTCGCAGTTCGAGTCCGTACCATCACCTGGTGTATCATTCGTACCCGGATTGATATTAATGTCCATGTCATCACAATCGGTTCCGGGCTGGACTTCCGAATTGACGGGTTCCATGTCGCCATAACCATCTCCATCGAAATCCCGCATACAAGCGGTAGCGGAGTCCAGTGGTGCCGCTCCCGGATAAGCGTTGGAATCTTCATCGTCACAATCATCTACATCGACGAGAAATCCGTCACCATCCCAATCCATTTCTCCAACGCCATAGGGCGGCTCTACGTTTGATGGCTCTATTGCAGGCTCCATACCTGAATCGGCACCCGAGTCTGTGCTATTTTTTTCTACGTTACCACACCCGAGTAAGGAAAATCCAAGGAGCGCAGTTACAGAAAGACCGGATCGTGGTGAGAGTCTTTGACCGCAATGCCGACATTGCTTTTCTGAGAGGAAAAAAGGATTTTGACATTGAGTACAAATGTGAAAAGACATAGCATTGCCATGAAAGAGGAATTAACGGAAGTATGAGGACATGTATTATTATCCTGCCTCAACCGCATTTTGCGAATAAAAATCTAAGAACCCGAGGGAATCATGGAATATGCAATACTGGGTATCGTCTTGATTATGGGAATCGCCGCCGTTGTGTTAACACGCTCAAAGGGAGGTTCCGACAGCAAAACCGAGGAGGTGATCTCGAAGAAAAAAGTTCCGGAAACGATCGAAGAGAAATTCACCAATCCGATTGAAGCCAATCGAAGAAAGCACTCCACCATGGATGCACCCATGATTCGCTCTCGATTTGAAAAAATGAAGATTCACGACGGTTTGGAAGCACATGCGAAAAAGAAGCTTGAACGCTTAGTCGTAGACATTTGTAAGGAAGAGCGCGAAATGTTGTGGTGGGAACCACTGCGAGACTTCTCCAAGCTACCCAACGCATCAAAGGGTGCACGATTCATGTTTTTAAACGCCGAATCAACGATGGGGCAACAGACGATACAGTTTATATTGAACTTGTCTGAGATGATCCGTTTTTGTGGACTTCGTTTCAAAGGGATTGAAACCGAAAAAGGAGAGAAATTGTGGGAAGATCGGATGGAAGACGGAGCCTACATCGTCCACAGCATTTTCGGTGCGGACGAGTTCACAATACCCTTCCGTGTGCGCGATGACGCCATCGACGTACGTTACTTCGTGGGGCAAGTGAATACAATTCTCAAAAAGAAGAAATCATCGCAACGCTTGGTTGTATTAGCACCCGATGACTGTATTTGGTGCCTTCTCATCTCGGACTATTCAGAGGCCAAAAGAGCAGAGACGGCCAGATGGGCCGAAATTCTCGCCTAGCAGCAGAGGTAAAGATGACACAATCCAACCGAACCTTACCCATCATTTGGGCGGCCTTGACCGTATCGCACTTGTTCCATTTGGCGATGGGCGAACTCAGTCAGAAACAGGCGGAGGAGGCAGATCCTATTCTCGTTATCGGTCTTTGTATCGCAGGGCTCAGCACCTTGATTCTATCTCTGTTTGTGGTTCCCAAAAATATCAAAGCGACGAAACCCGAGCAGCTCACCACAATATTCATCATTCAATGGGTACTTATCGAATCTACCGGAATCTTTGGATTGATCGCGCGGTTCATGGGAGCGCATGCGATGATTCAATACGGAATGATGGGACTTGCGTTTGTGGGTATGCTCTTCACCTTTCCCTCTGACAAGGTACAAAGAGATATGCTGCAAGGTGGCGCTCAGTAAATGATGTTCTTGATCCTCGTCTCTTGTTTCGCTCCACGGAAGAGTTCCGTTGCCCAACCGCCTGAAAGCGTCACCGCGGAGATCTCTCCCCCCAAACAGGAATCGAAACTGGATCCACAACAACAACAAGAGTGGCCACCGGTAGCGTGGACACACGCCAAGGCGTACACATACAATTTCACCTCTTATGGACCGGGTAAAAAACTACGCGTGTGGGATGAGTATGGCTGGGCAGACAACATCGAACAAACATTCACTCTGACACAAGCATCCGCCGACGCAGCATTGGAACTCATTCACCAAACCCAAGGAGATGTTCAAGCATCGAAATGTCCTTTCCCCCGTCATGCAGTCGTATATTTCAATCAAAAGGAAGAGCCTGTTGCGAGCATTAATGTTTGCTTTTCATGCACCGACATCTTGATCTACCCTCCCTACTTTCCCTCTCCGGAGGAATCGTTCAAGAGATATGAGACACAAAGCGAAGAGGGTGGACCACTTCTTTTTGAAATACACGAGCGCGTTTTGACGAAATGGGAATCCTTTTTTACCGACATCGGAGCCGAACGATACGAAAAATAAAGTATTGACACGTCAATACTATTTAGCTACAATGGATGTAAACCCCTTCCTCGTCGGTTTCCTCTTTGCTACGTCCACGTCCACAATCCTTATTTCTTTGCCTGCTTCTAATGAGCGCCAATGCGCTGGCACAAAACGGACAGCCGGATGTACAGAAATCGCTTGAAGAACCAACGCCGCAAGAACAAACACTTCAAAAGATGCTTCAAGAGATTCGAGCCATCCAAATCCTAAACAACGCTCGACCTTCTGATCGAAGGGGTAGACACATTCAATACCGCTCACAGCAAATCGAAAAGGAACTCTTAAAACTGAGAGACGAACTTCCCAAAATACCAACACACCCTCTCCCAGTCCATCCACAAAGTCTTCAAGTAGACATGGATGTGGTTCAGCATGAAAGACCGAACGTACCCGCTGCCGTGGGTGGTGCTATCATACAAGATACGACCGACAATCAAGCAGAACGGGTTTCTCATTTGCGATTTCAAACCTTCATACACACTCTCAAGGAAGAGTCTTTTAGCTCTGACAAGCTCTCTTTGCTTTCAGACTTTTGTCGAGAAAATCGTATCAGCGTCCGTCAGGCCTTTGAGATTTTCGGTCACTTTCGATTCGCTTCCGAAAAAATTCAAGCTTCGGCAATCATTGCAGACCAACTCGTCGATCCACAACACGGACATAAACTCTTGCGTACTGTTCGCTTCCGTTCTGAAAAACAAAAGATGAGAGCAATCCTTCGCTCTGCTCGACAAATCGAATCCGAATAAGAGTTATGGAGATCGTACCCCTCGAAATCCAAGATTGTTTCCTTTTCGCGTTGGCGTAAACCCCCCTCGATCGGAAACCCGCGTTCCTCTTGCGCCATAGAACCAACTACCCCCTCGCACTACGCGATAATGCCCCTGCTCAGGACCGCGCGGATCCGAAGTATTGTCCGAGAGTTCATGGTAGTAGCCCTCTCCATATCGATCCCAAACCCACTCGTACACATTACCACTCATGTCGCACAAACCGAAGGCGTTCGGCGCCTTTTGGCATGCTTGATGCGTACTTTGCCTACTGTTCGCTCGATACCAGCCCACGCTATCCGGATCGTTACCGCCTGCATATAACCAATCTTCGCCCGCACGCGCCGCATATTCCCACTCCGCTTCGGTTGGCAAACGCCAACCGTTACAATCCTTGATCCAGCGAACGGACATTCCATCGACTCGATAACACTGCTCGCGGCCTTCTATTTGGCTTAATCGGTTTAAGAAGGCAACAGCGTCGAACCATGAAACTTGCTCGACCGGACATCGCTCACCACATTCCCAAAACTGACTCGGGTTTTCATCTACAACGCGTGCGTACAACTCTTGGGTTACCTCGGACTGCATCATATACATAGCGTTCGCGAGACGCACGTCGTGCGCCGGTCGTTCCCATTCATAACACCAACTCTCTTGTTCAGACGTACAGCCCATTTGAAAGCGGCCACCGGGGATTAATATCGCTATGTATCCATGATCCACAATCGATTCTGTCTTCTTTACATTGGTTGGAGGAGACGGTTCCGGCGTTATCTGAGTTCTTGGAATGACCTTGGGGTAATTCTCTTTTGAAGGATTTTGGTCTCCCAAAGCAATCTCCAAAAGATTGCGGGTTTTCATCGCCGTTTGATCAAACAGATCCCACACGTCTTTCACCCGTACCTCTCCACCGGATAGAAGTTTTGCGTTGCGGGTCTCATGTATTTTGAGCGTCAAGGAGTAGATTCCGTCGAGAACCAATAAATCACCGGATATTACCATATCCGCTCCCATATTTCGAGCCAGTGCAACCTCGCAAGACTCTTGTAGGCAGGATGGATCTTTACCCATATCCTGCAGTATTTGCAGCATATTCTCTCGAGATATGATGTCATACTCCTGTTTGGATAAATAATCCAACGAAGAGAGACGCACTTGATCGCTCAGCCGAAGTATGATCTGAGAATCGATGTCTTCGCCGATAAAATCGAGAACCGCCACCCTCTTTTCGCCCGCCCAAACGAAACGTGGAAATATGACCGCAAGATGCATATACGTCAGCAATATCAAAGGCAAAAAATGAAGACGATACCTCTGTGACACTCTTTCCTCTATCCTTGAACTTCGTTGAATCGTTTCGCGATAAGCAATGAAGTGAATTATACTTACGCTCGTACTGGAGAATATATTTCTTTTAACGCTCATTTGTGTGAATAATATGGAGAATCATCTTCCCAAGTATTATAATTATTCAAAGTAATATGGGCTTTTCAGTCGAATTCCTCTAAAGATCTATGAATACGAAAACACTTTTAGCAAATGGCCGCTATGACATCACTGGCGCACTCGGCGAAGGCGGCATGGCATACGTCTTCAAAGCCTACGACACCCGGCTTAAGGTAGAACGAGCCGTCAAGATCCTCGCTCCGAGACTGATGATGCGCAAAAAGATTCGTGACCGTTTCGAAGCCGAAGCCGCAACCATGGCGCAACTGCATCATAAAAACATCGTGACGATTCACGACATTGGAAATGAGAACAATCTTGTTTACATGGTTATGGAAATGCTAACCGGTGGATCTCTAATGGATAGGATTGAAGATCACGGTCCTTTGCATCCACAACTCGCTATAGATGCGGCCATTGAAATGGCGGCGGGTCTCGGGTACGCACACGAAAATAACGTCGTCCACCGAGATGTAAAACCGCATAACGTCCTCATTTCAAACCGAGGTGTTTTGAAGGTTGCAGACTTTGGCATTGCCAGAATCGATGATGGGACAGACAGTATGACGAAAACCGGTGCCGTCATGGGTACCTTGGCATATATGGCTCCTGAACAAAGGCTTAGTGCACGGCGAGCCGGCCCTCGATCCGATTTGTATGCCGTGGCGGCGTCTCTATACGTAATGATTACCAACGGTAATCCTGTGGAACTCTATAGTGAAGATATACAAGAAACAGCCTTCGAGGAAATTCCAGAATGCCTTGCTGAATTTATAAAAATCGGATGCCATTTTAACCCAGACAAACGTTTCAACGACTCTGAGGACATGATTGAAGCGCTCAGAGAACTCAAGAAGAAAGTTGAAAGTTTGCCCGAGGATGCGCTACCGATCTATATCCCTCGGAAAGAGGCCAACAAAGAACCGTCTCCCAAGGACATAACCACCATGCAAACAATGTGGAATAGTCTCGTTGGAGAAACATCCCACGGTCTTGGTACCGGTTCCTTCGGAGATTCCCCATCCTCGTCCTCTTCTGACACCATCGATTTCGACCTATTTGGAGAAGAAGCTGAACCGATAGACCCACTTCAAATATCCGAAAATATTACACTTCCCCACGAGGAAAAATCACAAACTCAATCCATACCGCCCAACACCGCTCCCCCTCAGCAAACCAGTGCGCCAAACCAATTACAAAACAGTATTCCGCCACAATATCAGCACAGCATACCCCCCAATACCGCTCCCCCTCAAAACTCCAACAACTTCGGCGTCCTAATTCTCGTTGTACTCGTTGCTGTCTTGGGTACCAGCCTCGCATTCATCATCTTACAAAAAGGGAAAGACGACAACAAGGGCAATATCACCATCGTCAAGCAGGTTGTCGAAACCAAAACGGTTGTTGAACAATCAACCGCCAATGCTGCGAGTGATTCAAACTCTGCAAGTCCACCCAAAACCGAGACTGCGACGCAAAGCGCAACCAAGAGTACAACCAAAACGAAGACAACGTCCAAAACAAAGACAAAGTCCAAAACGAAGACAACGTCCAAGACGAAGACAAAGTCCAAAATAAAGATCAATCCGACCATTAATACACAGACCAGCGTTAAGCCAGCCGTCCCTGCGATCATGGAAACCGGTTCCGTAAAAATTACTTCTCGACCCAGAAGTACCGTTGTATTCAAAGGTAAAAACGTTAAGAAAGTAAAGAATGGCAAAACACACAAAGAATACGAATTGCCCGTTGGTCGCTACTCCGTCACCTTAACGACAAAAGGCGGGGAAACGCACACGCAAACGATTAAAATCAATAAAGGAAAGAAGACAACCTACTGTTGGAATTTCAAAACGGATGGCCCATGTTAGCACTCTATTTATCTTTTCTCTCTTTTGCCCAAGAGCCCGCCGACGAAACCAAAGAGACCTCGGCGTCAGAAACAGCATCCTCGTCCGAAAGCAACGAGCCTCCAAAGAAAACAAAAGATAAGCGTGCGACTTCAGAAACAAACGAAACGCAAGAGCAATCATCTGCGGAACACAGTAATTCTCCCCAAACGGTCTTCCCCGTCATCTTTTCCGGACTTGAGCCCCAAATGGCTCTTTTGCGTGCGGCTGCCGCATCCAAAAAGGATATTTCAACGCTCAAACCGACAACCATGATCGACCTGGCAGCCAAAAAGAAAATGATCGTGCGACTCAAAGAAGGCAAAGAAGATTGGTTATTTGGAACTGCGAGCAGCTGCAGTAGCTATCCCATGTCCATTTCAAATCTCAAAATGCTGACCCAGACCGCAGACAATGATATCATGTACGACGAGATACAAAAAGCGGAGAAGCGACTCTTGAGCGCATCAAACAGTCTCGTATGCCTGCAAGATCAAATCGATGCTGACGTCGTACAGAGACTCTACTTTCTCAAAGGCGTCCTTGAGCAAATCAAAGAGGATAACGACGCATCCGCCAAAGCCTTCAGTCTTGCCGTCCGCTTTAAACCGGATTTGGAATTCGGAGATGACCATTCTGAGGAAGCAGAAGTTATTTTTAATGAAGCCAAACGATCTCTTTCTAAAGCCAAAGAGATACCGATGAGCTACATACCGTTTTCACCCAAAACAACCATTTGGGTGAATGGTGTACCGCTTTTAGAAGGAGCCGAACACTTTCTGTACGAAGGAGAAAATATAATCCAAGTCGTCAGCGAGCAGACTATTCAAACCTATGGTGTTGAACTCGATTCGAAAATAACAGAAGTGCAGTTGGTGATCCCCTCAGCCATCCCCCTTGAATCAAGCACGTGGGTGTCGGATGAGCAGAAGCGTACAGAACTCGATTTTTTGATCAATCAGATAGGCGAGCCACAAACGGAGCTGTTTGTGCACAACAGTGGCGAAATTTGGACGACGACGATCGGAACCTCAAATTGGCAGCAATTAAACGTGCCGAAGAACGTCGGCCCAAAGGCAGACCCAAGAGAATTAACCGGTAAAATTCTCTTTTGGAGCGGGGTCGCTACGGTGGTCGTAGCCGGTTCCTACACCGGTGTAAACTTCCTGAATGGTGTAAACTCAGTCAACACCGCCGGTAGCACCCAAGATTTTTCTGTTTATGACCGCAGTCAGTCCGATTATGTAGATGCCAAAGCAAAATACAACATTGGGTGGACGATTACGCTGGGTGGTGCCGCTGTTGGTGGTCTGGGATACTGGATGGCCTTTTAGCTTCCAAACCCTATTTTCGAAATTGCGAATCGTGCGGACGAAAGAAGTCGACCCGCGGCTCCAAAAAGACGGGCTGATGGGTGTTCGGGTCATCCATAAAAGTATAGATCGACTCGAATATGTAATCCCAGCTCCAAAAAGAAGTGTCAACATTAAGCTGTTTACGTATCTTCTCACATCCATCGGGCGCAATCGGATGCATTAAAACCGTGGCGATCCGCAGCATATGAAATGAATCGATCAAGGCCTGGCGGAATCCCTCCGGCTCCTCTTCGAAAGAAACCTCTTTCATCTTCCGGTTCCAAAACTTACTCATTCGACGAATATATTTATCAGCCGCGTTGAACGCCTGATGAAAGACATGCCCGGCCATCGACCGTTCATATTGTAAAATGGTACGTTCACTATCTTGAAGAATGTCCGCACTCACTTCACCCACCGGAATACGACCATCCGTGTACTTTTGTATGGTATAGAAACACGACCGTACGGCACGATTGAAGACATTACAAAGGAGTTTCCCTTCTTTCAATACCGGATCGGGCTCTCGCTCACCCGCCTTGGGGTTAAACGATTTTGGTCGGAAGCTAATGTTTTTCATACCCAGCCCCAGACTAATAAAATGAGCCCGCAACTGATCAGAGGTATAATGACGAAGCAAATCTCTTGCCATCGGGGGCTTTACCTTTCCGCTACTACTCGCCTTTGTGTTTAAAAACAGTAGATGACGGTTGACAACCAAACTGGGAAGTTGCAGTTCACCATCATGCGGATCTGATACATATTCTTCACCTTGCAACCCCAAGAACATTCCCATCTCTCCCAATCCGTAGAAATAGATATTGTCTTCACCGATAAACTGGTATACCTTTGTGTCCTTTGAGCACCACCAATCTTTCCAAGCGTCCTTGTTTTTGCCGATGGATTCGAGATAGGTTGCACTAAAGGAGATGGGTGCCCACAAGGATTCTGGCCAAACCCAAAAGGATAGATCTGTTACTCCCTCGGCCTCGGGTACAGGAATACCCCATTCAATATTTCCGCTGAGGCGAAATGGTACAAGTGTCTTTCCCGTTCGGTAGCGTATTCCATTCTCGGCTAAAAGGGCGCATGCAGCATCACAATCTGCTAGATTTTCAAAGCGAAGAACATAGGACTTCCGTTGTCCTTCTGAGAATATGTGCGGTGCAAATTGGGGTCGAAGCAGCGTCAATTGTTCTTCAAACTTGGTCAAAACATGGATTACGGGCGGCTCCAAAAACTCTTGAATTGTAGTCAAGAGAAACTTGCGTGCATACGGCATTTGAGATTCTCGATCGATCCAATCTTTTAGGGCGCTTCGAAATTCAGGTAGCTTTAGATACCAGTTCACAACGGGCTTGAGAATCGGTTGTTCTCCGCTGAGTACACTCTTGGGTGCGATCAGATCCTCCGGTCGGTATTGGTGTCCCAAAGAGCATTCATCTGCGTAAGCCTTCTCTGATGAACAGCCTTGAATTGGACATCGCCCCACAACCTGACGACCGTTTAAAAAGGTATCCTCGACGGGATCGAAAAATTGCATGGTGGAACGCTTTATTAAATGTCCATTCTCTAAAAGGGTCTGAAAAAAGAAGTGACTGATCTCTCGGTGAATTTCAGCGGCGCGTCCCAAAGAAGAGGCTGCAAAAAGATTGATATCTACGTTGTATTCTTTCAGTGTTTCTTTTTGTATGTTGTGATTTTTCTGAACAAAATCCTCTAATGAGCCTTCAAATTTGCCTTCATCTATCAGCCGCTGATGATACACAACAATCGGAGAACCATAGCAATCGGTACCGGAAACAAAAATGACATTTTCCGTTCCCAATCGATCGCGCAAGAATCGAGCAAAAACATCTGCGGGAATAAAAATCCCTCCAATATGACCAAAATGGAGTTCCTTATTTCCATAAGGCATGCCACCGGTAACAATTGCTTTTTTGGGAAAAGTGGGACGTTGAAACATAGAACCATCCTGTGAGCAATAGAAAGAAAAAGACGATTAACACACTACAAGTGAATGGCTATGAATTTTTCAGTCAGTCTATGATACATATACGAAATCCATGTATTTATAGCTGAGGATATACCCATGCAATTATCTGTAAAAAGCACCATTCCCTTTCCGGTTCAGAAAGTTTATGAAGCAATGCGAGACCACATGCCCAAACTCGCAGACTATATTCCAAACATAGACTCAATCGTCGTCAAGACGAAGGAGCACCGAGAGGATACACTGTATTTGGTCAACCAATGGAATCCATCCATGCATGATATTCCCAGCGTTGCCCAACCATTCATCCCCGAAGACAAGCAGTATTGGTTAGACTATGCGTACTGGAAGGATGCAGAACGAGCTTGCGATTGGAGGCTGGAAATGGCCTTTATGCCCGATCGAATCAAATGTACCGGTAGAACCGCCTTCTTGCCTTTGAATGAACAAACGACGGAAATGAGAATTCAAGGAGAACTGATTTTAAACTTGAAGGGGCGCGTTCCGCGTTTGTTTTTGAACAAAGCCACGAAGGGTGTCGAAAAGTTTGTTGGGAAACTCGTCGAGCCAAATTTCAAAAAGACCGCGCAGGCTTTAACCAATTTTCTGCGAGAGAACGGGTGAGGTCAAGGAGAGAGAACCCGAACTTCTGTTCGACGATTCCGGCGTTTATTCTCCTCGGTATCATTTGAAAAAAGAGGCTCCTTTTCGCCCATACCAATGGTTTCAATACGCTCGCTTTCAATTCCGTTTTGCATCATGTAATTTTTAATGCTCTCCGCACGTCGTTTTGATAGTTTTTGATTATAGGACTCTTCTCCAGTATCATCCGTGTGTCCCGTAAGTTCGACGCGCATGCTGGGGTTGTCCTTCATAAGAGAGACGAGGTTTTTGATGTCCTTGTGGTACCCTTCTTGTATCGTCGCCTTGTCATGCTCAAAGAGAACGTTCATCTCTATACCCTTTCCTTTTTTTGGAGGAATACGAAACAAAACCTCGGACTCATACGGTAATCCATCCAAATTGATCTTGGTTCGTACACGAACACGCTCTCCAAAAAGACAGGGTGCAAAATCAATGCGGTACGCGTGATTGATCCGTAGAAATATGTTGCTAAACAAACTGTAAAACTCTTCCTTTCGATAGATTCGATAATAAAAAGCGCCTGTTTCGGCCGAAATTTTCTTCAGATAGGGTTCATCTATGTCGTCACCAAAGCCGACGGTAATGATATGTACATAATAGTTACGAGCATAGTTGAGTATATCGAGAATGTGGTAGCCTCTCTTCGACGCGTTCTCACGTCCATCCGTAAAGAGAACAAGAGCTTTGTTCTCGTATGCAGAGGAAGATAAATCTTCGATACCACCCAAAATGGAATCTTCGATAGCAGTAGCCCAGCCAAATCCCATCAGTCCATCTGTCGGTACAAGCATGTTATACAGCGTTGGATAATCTTTGGATACAATCAACTTCTGTGTTCGTTTATCAAATTTGTATAGCGATATTTGATCAGATCTCTTTTTTAGCTTTAGAGATTGCGCGACCGCATCTTGCAACATATGGGCTCTTTCTTCTCCCATAGAGCCACTGTGATCCAAGATGATTCCAAGATCTAAAGGACGTCGCATTTCTTTTTTTTGCGGGATCAGTTTGAATTCCGGGACACGGCAGCTTTTGTTTCCTTCAAACATATAAATGGAATCGATGTCCGTTGGTATTAAGTCGGTAACGATACTACCGTCCTCAGGATTAAACAGATCAAACTCCAGTGAAGCCAAACTGTCATGTAGATTGGGGAAGTACGATTCAAAACGTGGCCCTCCTGGTTCTTTTTGCTTTTCGATACGGTTGAGCCGTTCCTTGAGGGTGAGGTCTGTTCCGGAAAGGCTGTTTGAGGATCCAGGAATAATCGTTTGGAGGGTTTGGTACTCGGCCGGAGCTTCAGCGGGTGCCCTTGGAGTCTCCGCTCCCGTCTTGTCCAAAGATTTGGATGATGGGATCGGTTCGTTTTGAAGCACTTGGCGGGAAGTACGATCAGTCTTAGGAAAACAAGATAGGTATAAAAAGAGAACAATCATTCCACACTCAAAACATTATCGAAATTGATAACTTCTTTCGCAGTAGCACTACCAAAGATACAAAATAAACTTACTCAAAAATGTCATAAAATTTTTTAACGGTATCAAATACTATATCTTTATAGAAAAATACGATGGCAAATATTATCATCAAATTCTGAAATTTAGACCCTTTAAACACCTCAAAACGGCTATTTGTGGATAGTATCAAAATACAAAAAATTTAGTATCACAAAAATAAAAGAATTGTTCTAGATTAAATTAGAGTGCAGTAAACAGTAACGAAAACGATACGATCCACTTGCAGGTTTGGCATGGCTTTTGCATTATAACAAGTCGAACCAACTGGACAGTTAAATGCACCCTAAGACTGTTAGGATACAAATACAAAAAGAATCTTTTTATATGTTCCGGAGACATATAAGAATTTTCACTTTCGTTACTGAATTGTACAAAATTTTTTCCGTTCTCAATAAACAGAGCGTTCACATCGATAAGTGTCTAAAAACTATTGACATGTCAACATTTATGGCGTATAAAATTAAGGATGCGTCTTTTTTGTGTAACTTTTTTGGAGGCTCCTCCACTTTACCCACTCTACTCTCCTACAAAAGACCATCGACAAGAGCCTCAGCGGAATAGCTATGACTTTGTTACAAGGTGAAAATTTTAGCACATATTACATCTCCTTCATGTTGATCGTAGTTTTGGTTTATCTGTTTCAGAGAAAAGATGTATCAACAGCATCGTCTTTGGCCAGCCAACTGGGTATCTTGGGAACGTTCCTCGGCATCATTGGCGCTCTGCAAGATATGGACGTCTCTACAGTATCTGCCGGCGTTCCATCCCTTCTTGCAGGAATGCAAACGGCTTTTTACAGTTCCGCTGCAGGTATACTTCTCTCTATGAGTTTAAAGATTTTTAAGAGCAGTATTTCCTCATATCTCGGAGAAGAGGGGGTTACAGAGATCACCTCTACGGACTTCCTTCAAGAAATGAGACAAACCAATCTAATCTTGTCTGAGATCCAGCTCGGAAATGCACAAAGCTTTGCTCTTATAAGTGAAAAACTGGATACATCGAACACAGAAGAACTCGAAAGAAAAATCGAAATACTCGTCGACGAATTACAACAAAATTTTGGGGACAACTTTAGCAAAAATTTGGAGCAGTTCAATAACGCAGTTGAAAAGGTCATCACATGGCAACAAAGCTCCTCCAATCAGATGGAAAGAGCAGACAAAACATTTAAGATCTTGTTCAAACTGATGGAAAATCTACCAAATAAAGTCGCTGAACTCGAAAAGCAGTTCCAAAAAATATCGTTGGGCACAGAAAAATCCAGTAAGAATCTTCGAATTGTCGTACAGCAGTATCAAGAATTGGCAAAATCTCTGCAGGATCAAAAAGGTACGATGGATGCACTCATACAAAACTTCGATAAAGCGCAGAAATCGTACAATTCGGCTGTAGAAAATCAAATACAACGATTCAACAAAGTCTTGGATGATGAATTGAGCAAATCGTTGAAAAACGTTGGAGGACAGCTCTCGACACTTTCTGAGAAATTTGTGGATGACTATGGTATTCTTACGGACAAGTTACAAGAGGTCGTAAGGATGACCAAAAAAGTCGATGGTTCAAGAAGATAATGAGTGTAAGCCCTTTTCAAAACGGTACGGATCGAACAGCGGAATCCTGGCTGAACATAGCCGACCTAATGTCGGGGCTAATGCTCGTTTTTATGGGAATCTCGATCTTTTTTATGATGAATGTTCAGAAGCAGGTCGGAGCTGAGTATCAAGAGATTCGAAGCAACATTTACGATGAGCTTGAAGACGAATTCTCGAACAAACTTCCGATTTGGGGCGCACAGATCAATTCTGAGAAGCTCTCTATCCAGTTTATAGACAACCAGTGCGCGACAAAGGAGAGTCAGTATAAAAATTACGCTCAGCGCGTTTTCTTCAAGCAGACCTCAGCAGAATTAACCGAACACGGCAAGCAGACCTTGGAAGATTTCTTCCCCGCTTACATGGAGGTCATTAGCTCTTCCAAATACAAAGAGCATATCCTTGAGATCCGTATTGAAGGACACACGTCATCCGAGTGGTCAGATGACGCAACAGAAGATGAGGGCTATTTTGAAAACCTTCGCCTTTCCCAAGAACGCGCGCGGGCCGTCACCCAATATATATGGGAAATCAAAAAATCGAAGAAGAGACTACGCGTCCTACAGAAAAATTGGGACTGGCTCAAAGGCCGGATGACAGCCAATGGCTTGAGCTCTAGCCAACCCATTCTCTATCCAGATGGAACGGAAAATGCTTCTTGCTCTCGAAGGGTTGAGTTTCGACTGGTCACGGGTTCTGAAGTTCAATTAGAAGAGAATCTCGTTCAAAACTGATGAGTGAGAATAAGCCCTCGAGAAGTGGCTTCTCGGATCATATCATTATCGACCATGAAGGTTAATAATAGTGTATTTTATTTAAAAAAATATACCTTTTTGATACAGTTATACGTACTCCAAAATATAACTTATCAACGACCACGAACAAATATAT
>JAYYRF010000416.1:0-4324 GCA_036127535.1 Myxococcota bacterium
TTCTCGGAGAATGTGACCATTGGCTACACAGTTTAGTGCAACACCTCCCGCCAGGCATAGTCTTTTACATCCGGTGTTTTCGACAACGGTGGTGGCAAGCGCACACATGATTTCATTGACGACTTCTTGCAAAGACCGGGCAACGTCTTTATGGAATTGTTCGATCGGTCCTTCGTTGAGGGGTCTTGTCGGTTCCTCCATGACATCTTCAAAGGAAGGCAGATACATTCTCATTCCATAGTCGAAACAGAAGTGTTTCATGTTGAGTCGAAAGCTGCCGTCTTTGCGAATCTCGATTAGCTTTTTGATGCGGTCGACATACTTTGGTTCTCCATATGGTGCGAGACCCATCACTTTGTACTCTCCGGAATTGACTTTGAAGCCGAGGTAATATGTGAACGCAGAGTAGAGAAGTCCTAAGGAATGGGGAAATCGAATTTCTCCTCGCATGTCGATATGGGTACCCTCACCGAGTCCCCATGTTGTGGTGCTCCACTCTCCAACGCCATCGACTGTCAATATCGCGGCTTTATCCCAGCCACTTGCGTAAAAAGTACTGGCAGCATGGGAACGGTGATGTTCTCCATAGCAAATGGGACCGGTGTAATCAAACTCTTTGGAGAGTTGCTTATCGAGTCTTAGTTTGGTGCTAAACCAAGAAGGCATACCCTTGACAAACTGCGTGAAGCTGCGGGGGAAGTGCGCAACGTGGCTTTTCAGTATGCGTTCGAATTTGACCAAAGGCTTGTCATAAAAAGCGACTGCTTGAATATCGGAAAACTCAATGCCGGCAAAATTAAGAGCCCATCGTATCGCATTGACGGGAAATGCGTTGTCGTGTTTTTTACGGGAGAAACTTTGCTCATCTGCCGCTGCGATGGGAACACCATCTTTGAGGAGGCAAACGGCGGAGTCGTGATAAAAACAAGAGAGTCCGAGGATGTACATGTACTTTATCCTTACAGAGAGCGCATCTGTTTTGAAAGTTCTTGGACAAGAGCGGTTTTCGCTTTGGTTTTTTGTGCTAAGCCAACATGCTCCGTGGATTGATCTTGTACGGCGAGTTCTAATTCCATGCTGGCAGATCGAATATCTTCGAGTAATGTGGACGGTAATGCTGTATTGCTCTCATGATGATCGTCTAAGATATCGTCCATTTCATCGAGAGATTCATAGAGATCGATTTTAGCAAGAGAGGGCAGTGGGCTACTCATAATCGCTCGGCGCGCAGATTGTGTGGAGGCACGTCCTTGTAGAATGGATTGATCGACACCGCGGGGAGATAAAAGCTCGTTCCAAGCCCGATGGAGTTTCTGGTTCTTGCCATTGCCTCGAACACCAATGCTAGCGGAGACAAGGGTGCCGACCAAAAAGATGATGGCCGCTAAGGCAATTCCGGGTAAACCCAGTCCAAAGATAGACAGTAAACTGAGTGCGGAAAGAAAGAGGGTTATGCCAAAGACAACAAATGGATTGATGCCGCTCCTTTTATGGCGAACCTCCACATCTATACCGCTTTTGCGGATCAAATCGGCTTTTCGATTGGCTTCCGACTCTGTATCCGCACCGCATAGGGGAAGCAGATGGCTGTTGGTGGTAATTCCTTTGGGGTCGAGTTGAGATATGGCGGCAATTCTACGAGCGATGTTGATGGGAAGAGTCTTCTCTTTGCAAAATATCAGCCAAGTTGGCAAAGATAGATCGCGCTGAACCTCGGGGAATTGGATGGTGCCAGTGGAGGTGGGTTTTGACGCTGTTTCGCTTTCTTTTTGGGGTAGAAGAATGGGATCTACCGGATGAGATTTTTCCAGAGAGAGTTCTCGCTTTTCTGGATCGGGGTGTAGAAGTTGTGCGATGAGCTGATCGAGTTCTTCGGGGATATCGGGTCGTTGCAACTTGAGGCGGGGAGGGTTTTGGCGTATTTGTTCGCGTTCTGAAGGTGTGGCGGCTTTGATCGGGGTCGATAACATGCCGAAGAGTAGAATTCCAAGACCGTAAAGACTCTTTTGAAGAGGAGTACCACTTGTTGCGGCCATATCGATTTTAATGTTCGATTCCTTGGGTGTAATTCCACTCGGTCTCAGTACAATTTGGTTTTGAGCATCGACGCAAAGATCGCTCAAGCGCAGTCCTTCAGAAAATGCATCTGCGTTTTGTTTCAGTTCACTTAGCGCGTAGCGGGCGAATTGAGCGCCTTCTTCATGGCCGAGCTTGGGAATAGCCGTGAGTGGTGTCAGAGGATATGGATAGACGGCAATGGAGCGGCTCTCACTTTCTCCAATCCAAATGGCGGAGGGTTGTGTTTGATGTTTGTGACTGCTGAGAAAGAAGGGAGTTGCGTTGGGGCGAAGCCGAGCGGAATTGGAGGGGGTAATAATTTCGACGAGTTGATCTGTACTCCGATCCTTGGCTTGAAAACGCAGTAGTTGTGCACATTCGGGTAGGATTTGGGTTATTTGAAAGCGATCGATAATCACCTGTCCAACCTCAAAGCTCATTTGCATCTCTCCGTGGATTATTATGCGAGTACTCTCTTTTCTATTAAGGCTCTATTGCTCAACGTGGAAGGTTTCGAGGAGAGAAAATTATTTTTCTCATATAAATCGTGGCGCAATTGTAGCGAGTTGGCACAGTGATATTCTCTCTTTACTTTGGATTAACCGACAAGAGTCCATCGCTCCGATTGTTTCGTTGAGTCGAGATGGAGAAAGGTTATGCGACTTACTTCGGTATTGGGGGTATCGTAAATTCATAAGAGGATCATCCTCTCGGAAGGGGAAGGAAGTTCTTTTAGAATCCCAAGAGGCGGTGCGATCCGGTTGGAAAGTCGCCTTTGCACTGGATGGACCCAGAGGGCCACGGCAAGAAGCAAAGCCCGGTGCGCTGATGGTCTCCATTCGTACGGGGCGGCCCATCGTGCTTTTGACGGCGCGTGCTTCGCATTCCTATATCTTCTCTTCGTGGGATCGCTTTTGTCTCCCGATGCCCTTTGCCCGCATTGAACTGAATTCTCTACTGTGGATGCCGGAGAACGAAATCTCCATCGAAGAAGCGAAGAGACAATTGAGCGAGAAGATGTGGACTCTCAGGAACCAGAACCACCTTTCGGGCGATTCAGTTTTGCCATAACAACCTCGACATTTTCATCTTTGGTTCCTTTTTGATATGGCTCGATATTTTCAGGAGCCGCATCAGAATGCTCTCCGCTGAATCCGTCTAAGAAGCGTTTGATCTTATTTTTTAACTTTTTTCGAAGTCCCATTGGCATTTTTTACGATTGTGAAAAGAGGATATGAGGATTGGGTGATTTTATATTTTGGATGAAAGTCAAAATATGATACCCTCATGGATATTCTATCATCTAGAGGGTTTTATGCGACCAAATTTAACCTTAGAAAAAATCATTACCTTCTTGCTTGAGGTAGATATGTTTGCATCCTTGAGTGTTTCAGAATTGTCAGAAATCGTTTCCATCATGGATATTCAGCGATATAAGGAAGGAGATATTATCTTTGTTGAAGGTGATATAGGGGATGCTTGGTACACGATTTTTTCGGGTCGCGTTTCTGTTGAGAAGCACAATCCCTTTCGATCAGACTCTTCGGTTGCTTCGTTGGGAGCATCGATGTGTTTTGGTGAAATGGCAATTCTAGATGATGCACCTCGCTCTGCCACCATCACCGTTCAAGAGAAGACGCTTTTATTTCGTTTCTCTCGGGCAAAGTTTGAGCGTTTGTTAGACGATGGCCGTTTGGGTGCATACAAGCTCGTATATGGAATGGCGTGTGTTTTGGCGCAACGGCAGCGCCAGTTGAACATCCGCATGTCGGAGTTGGTTCAAGAATTGGAGTATAAAGAGGAGAGCGATTAGGCTTTCGCCATTTGTTTTGGGGAAAAGATGGCGTCGATTTTACAGCGTACAACGAGATGGATTCTGCGAAAAGTTTCGCAGCGTGTGAAAAAAAATAATCTCTTCGAGCAGCAAGGGGAGCGAAAAAAGCAGCCTCCGGTCTCTTTGCGCGGGTCGTCTCCCGTGCACAAATTTCCAAAAAGCAAAGAGGTGCTGTTGTCTCGTGCGGAAGATCTTCATCATCAGCTTCAGCATCATCAAGGATGGTGTATTATTAACCATTGGGCAAGTTGGTGTGATGGTTGTGTAGAAGAATTTCCGGCTCTGCGGTCTCTGTATGACAAAGCGAAGGAAGAGGAGATTGAGGTCATCGGGATCAGTTGGGAACTTTTTGAGGGGGGCGGCGCGGAGTCCGCAGTTCAAATGGTTTCCCATTGTATGGAAGAGTACGCTTTACCATATGGTTCATGGGTT
>JAYYRF010000417.1:0-19378 GCA_036127535.1 Myxococcota bacterium
ACCGACAGAGTGACTACGCATATCCTGTAACTCCGCTAAACCCAGCGCCACAATTGATCGGTTCTCAATCGTCGCGAGCGATACGACGTCCGCAACGGTTCCAATCGCTACCACCTTGAGCATCGAGCGGATGATCTTCCAAACAACATTCGGACGATCTTTCCACTTTGCACTTCGAAAAAGAAGCGCTTGGGCTAATTTCAAAGATACGCCACAGGCTGCTAGTGCTGGATTTGGATACAAACATCCCTCTTGGGGAGGACACAAAACCGCAACCGCCGCATCGGGTACAGAAGACCCCGCAGGCAGATGATGATCGCAAATAATTACGTCCACTCCCCCTTCCGCGGCAACGCGAACCGCTTCGTGATCGCGTACGCCTATATCCGCTGTTACGATCAGTTTAATCTTGTCGCGAATGGCCTTTTGAGCGGCCACAACGGAAAAGCCGTATCCCTCCGTAAAGCGCGAAGGTATGTGGTAATCTATTAGCTCTCCTCCCCCGAGAAGACGACAAACCGACTGCAAAATAAGACTTGAGGTCGTACCATCGACATCGTAATCCGTCACAATGCGAATTCGTTCTTTGTCTCTCAGCGCTTTCTCTAAACGCTCTACAGCAACGGACATATTTTTCATTTTGTAGGGATCATGCAAATGCTCAATAGACGGAAAGAGCCATTGCTGGGGATCTTGGTGTTGTAAAACTGTCGACAAGCATTGTGCGAGCAAAGGATTTAGTCCATACTCTATTTGTAAACGACGGGTTTTTACAGGGTCAAAATCGTCAAATACCCATCTTTTTTGAGAGAGGGAGAGATGCATAAGGAAGCCTTTGGGTCTAATCAAAGAATTTAAACACAGCTTACCATGAGTAATGGCGTTTATAGGGTGAGATGTGTTATGACGGTAGTCTAATTACAATTGAATACCCATAACACCACAGGTTTTACAAGTAAAATCATTCTCTCGGTCACAAAATGACCAAGATTTAGAAACCAGAGTAGAGCAAAATGATACCTTTTTTTGAGCCCGTCAAGATTACTGTCCCACTGATCAATCTTCCTGTACACGGATTCGGCATTATGGTTGCTATTGGACTTTGGTTGGGAACCATCATGGCAATGGACAAAGCAAAGAAAGATGGACTCGACCCCGATATTATCAACCGTGTACTCAACTGGATGATCGTAGGAATCTTCGTCGGCGGCCACTGGGGACATACATTTTTCTATGAACCCTTCAAACTCTTCGGCGGCACGCACAACGGACAAGTGTATCCGCCGGATCCACTGTACCTTCTTAAATTTTGGGATGGATTATCGAGCTTCGGTGGATTTATCGTGACGAGTCTCTTGTGCTATGTGTTTTTTCGTAGAGAAGCTAAGCGCGTCCGTAAAGAAAATAAGAAAAGACTGGCGGAGAACGAAGACTCTGCAGAAAAGAAACCTCTTCTTCTCCGTGTAAGCGCGCTACACTACGGAGATTGCGTGATCTATGGGTTTCCCCTAGCATTTGGTCTCGGTCGCGTCGGATGTTTCATGGCGCATGACCACCCCGGATTGCAATCGGATTTCTTTTTGGCGACCAAAGGAATTTGCAACAGCTTAAGGAGACACAGTAGCTCCTTTCCCGGAAAAGAGTGCGGTGAAAATTATTATACGGACTCAGCCGGTTGGTGCTGGGACTTAAGTACTGCTTGTCATGATTTGGGGCTGTACGAAGCGATATGGGCTCTCTCTTTGGTACCGATCGTGTACTTTCTATACCGAGCCAAACCGTGGTTTCCCGGTTTCTTCCTGGCCTTTATCCCCATATACTATGGCCCGGTTCGATTTTTCTTCGATTCTCTTCGCACAAACGATACCCGCTATCTTCAAAGCACACTGGGAGAGCATGCCGTCACACCGGGACAGATCGGTGCCTTCACTCTTCTTTGCATCGGCTTGACGGTCTTTTGGATCAATCGGAAAAAGACACCGGTCAAAGAGATGACGGCAAAAAGCGAACGGGTTCCCTTCTAGTGGGATCCCTTCAACAGATGGTCGATCAATAATGGTTACTAAGCTTGATGTTGAGGATTGGACTCTGTAGCATCGGCATCCGAATCTGAGGAAGACGCCCCCTCCTCATCTTTGACCGCTTTGACAAACTCCGCTTCCTCTGACGTTGAAGTTGCGGTTTCTACATCCGCATTCGTCGTCTGGGAAACATCATCCTCTGATCCGACCTCATTGGACTCCAAGAGCGGTGGAGAATCCTTACTACCTTCTTTTTGTGCGATGCTTTTTTGCGCCTCGCTCTGCAGTGCAGAACGGCGCCGCACTTCCGTATACACTTCACCGAGCGACCAAGCGGCCATACTTCTTACATCCTCGTCCGGATCTTGCAGGGCCAAGATTAGCACACCCATCGAATCGGGTGACGCGATCAAACCAAGCGCCTCGGCGGCCATGCTTTTAATCTTGGGTTCGCGCGCGTTCTGCAGAGCATCGATGAGTTCCGGAACCGCCGCATCTCCCAAATAAAGCATGGCGGTTTCCAACTCACTCTCCCATGAGTTTAGAATTAAAGAGATCACATAGGTATCTTGAAACTTGGCCAAGGCTTGAATCGCGTATGAACCGAGCGATGTCGGTGCATCATTTCGATATTCCATCTCTTTTTGGACGAGTTGAATCACCTTACGCAAGGTGTCTATCGCACTGGGATCTCCAATGTCTGCAAGAGCCTGAATCACTTGTTCTTTATAGCGTCCTTTCTTATCCATCAAAATGGAACACAACTTTGGTACAGCATCGGTTGCCTTAATCTTACCGAGTGCCGCAATGGAATAGGAGTATACGCGTGCGCTCCACTGCTCAAGTCCCAACAACATCGAAGGGATGGCGCGTACGTCACCGTGTTTACCCAGCGCGAGGAGCAATTCCGATAAGAACTCGTTTTGACGCATCCCTTCCTTAATGACCTCTTGCGGTAGAAATCGCGGATCGGGCTCCATCGCCTGCTGCTCTTTTGTTTTCAAGAGAGAACTCAGTATCTCCGATCCGCCCAACGGCTGCTCGAGCATTTCAAACAATACATCTTTGGTCGTTGGATCCGGTAGATCTCCCATGAGATTGATCGCCAAAAGCTTCATGGTATCGTCATCATTTTCAAGTTGCGCTTTCAGAACCGTCAACGAGAGGGGGGATTTCATTTGGATGAGCAAACGAATGCATTTTTCGCGGAACAACGGATCGATGTCGTTGCTTTGTGCCACATAAGCCAACGGTTTTTCCATCACGTCGCCAAATTCCACTACGATATCTTGTGCCTCGAGCTCCAAGTCCTCGTCCAAGAGAGACTCGATAATGGCAAGGGTTGCACGCGGATCTCTCAGCTTTCTCAGCATCTTGAGGGCTTGCATCTTGTAGGGCATCTTTTCGACGCGAAGCGCCTGAACCAAGTCCGGTGTAGCATTGCTGCCCATGTTATCTAAGGCTTTCTGCGCAACTTTCTGAATTCGAAGATCTCCCAACTCCATTCCTCGAAACAAGAAGGGAACTGTCCGTGTGTCTCCCAAGCAACCCAGCGCAACCCCCGCTGCCAAACGAACCATCTCATCTTCATCGATCAACATTTGAAACAATGGTGTAGAAGCAGCTTGTGCCCGATTCTCTCCGAGCGTCAGCGCACAGTGCTGACGAACGTTGGGGTTATCATCGTCCAACATACCGATGAGCGGACCGTTGATGCGCTCGTCCGATACGTTTACCAAATTGCTTGCGATCATACTCCGCAAAGCCGGGGACAAAGTCGTATCGGTGAGTTGGTTGACAAGAAATCCAGTGGTTCGCGGTTGAGGTTCAACGCGACAAAGCGCCTTGATCAACGCCCAACGCGTTTGGGGATGCTCACTTGACAACGCAGACAACAACTCTCTTTCGGAGAGTAAACCCAGATTCTCCAAAGCGCAAATGGCCTGTAGAATCACATTATCACCGAAAAGACCGCTGGTGATGATGTCGTTGAGGTCTTTCTTGATCTCCTCTTTTTTATCACTCAAGTCCGTCTCGATGCTGCCCAAAACCCAAATCGCCTGCGCCAAAATATGCTCGCTTGGAATCGTATGCTTCGATTGTGGCCCCCCTCCAGGAAAATCGTCGTTGTTGCGTATAATGCGCATCAACTCATCTGCGTTCTTTATTTGTCTCTTCGCTGTAAAACAAAGATCTTCTCTGTCTGGATCTTTGAGTTCTCCATTGTGCGTGACTCGCCAACAATTGTTTTCATGTTTGTTTTGCTTCGCCATCACGTTCAAAAGACCACGAACGACATCCGCGTCCAGGATGTTGTCGTTGTACCCAACCAGCAATGCGGCTGCATCTTGCTGCTTTTCGTAATTAAGCGATTGAAGTTGGGCCAAAAGATCTTCTTTTTTTTGCCAAACACCCATGAGTACACCTCATCTAATTCAATGAAAAGATAATCTATTGAATTGGATGAGGCCACTCAACTGCTATTTTTATAAAAATGTCCGATTACGCAGACGTATCAAAAATGCTAGAATCGAATCCCCAGCCCCAAAGAAGAGTGCAAACCCCGTACTTGAGACATCCCAATGTCCTTATCAAAGGAACTCTTAGACTGGTGAGCATACCCCAATTCCAAGTGTGCTTGAAACTGAAAACGCTGCGCAACGGGTTTCGAACGATACATTGCTCCCAAGGAAACAACCCCTCCAAAAGAGCTCGTAGAGGATCGCACTTCCACCGCCGGATCTTCTTCCTCGAGATCGTCGGCAAAACGCATGGAACTCATGCCCATCAGCGCTTCCGATTTTACATATCCGTAAATTCTCGAGAACACCTTGGTTTGAAATCGTGTACCCAAATGGAGTTGATGGTAATCGAAACGACTTTGTACGTCGCTTTGAACATCTACATACTCTCCATATTCATCATAGCCATATCCGTCACCATACTGTGTTTTTACGGCACCATATTCCCAGCCAGCCACAACGCTAAACCAAGGAAAGATGCTGTAACCCGTCTCCAAACCAACTGTCGCTAGACTTCCAGCTCCAATGTTGTCCAAACTGTCCACAGCCGTCGATATGTTACTGGTCGAAACATTCAATTCAATTTTAGGTTCCGCGGCAAAGGCGGATCCAAGCATTAAAACCATCATCATTGTCTATTCCTCCTCTGCGCGACGCGGTAATATCTGTTCGTTTAAAAGACCCGTGACGGCAAAGCCATCGATACTGGTGATTTCCAATGTGGTCGGATCCAAGAAGGATACCATTCCCATATCGACATCGTGTGAAATCAAAAATCGACCGTCATCTGCCGGCATTTTTGACAAGGAGAGCGGCGCTGCATCCATTTCAACGGGGATAAAATTAGACGGCTGAGACAAATCGATCTGCAATAAATAGTCCAATCCGTTCATCAACACCAGCGCAAACGATCCATTTTGATTCTCGATAATCTCGACCGCGATTGGCTGAGACTCTGCAACCAAACTGACGACATCGTCGCTGAGCGTATTGAGAATTGCGATTCCCCATCGGCTGTCTTGGTATGCATCTAAATTCGAACTGTAGCCATTTTCAGGTCGCATAATCCCAACCGCATACTGTCCTGAAGGAGAGAGCTGCAATTCGGAGAGAGGATTGGCCAAAACATACTCCGTCAATTCCCGACTATCGAGATCTATACGATATACGTCATGCACATAATCATTCGAATCGTGGTACAAAAGCGCAAAGCCGCTGCCCAAAATCGTTTTGTTCGCCGGCTCTTCCAGCGAGATATCCTCGATTGAGCTGCTGCTCAAAGATGCCAGTGACGCGTGATCGAGAATCACCGCTTTGGAAGATGCTCCAAAAACGAACACCGACTGCGCGGAGCTGTTATCGACACCAATCGCTGACGGGATGGCTCCCAAATCACCGATATTCCAAAACTCGCTCGCGAGATTCAACATGTAAAGATCCGAGGAGCCCTGTACCGTCAAGAGTAAGGTACTGGCTCCACTCTCCTCATCGTAAGCGAGCTCTGCACCAGAAGGATCGATCTGTTGATCCGCATCCAGTGTGAGTGGTGCTTCTAAAGTCTTCTCAAAGGTCGTCAAATCGACGACGACCACCTGTGATCGAGACATCACAACGGCATCGTTGTTCGTTCCAAAGAGCACGCGATTCGGAGAGAAACCGACCGAGATGCTGCTTCTGATCTGACTGGACGCTTCGTCTGCGAGATTGATAAAAGCCACCTCTCCCAAATCTGCCACCCCCTCTATCGTGATTTCGCCACCCAAAGAGTAGTCCAAATAAGCGACGGCAATCGAGTTATCCGGCGAGAATTCGATGGTATTCAAGTGAGACGGGATTTCTAAGCGCTGGGTTCTTTGTGCATCGGAGACAATTGCGAGCTCGCTGTTGGTAACCAATTCATCGGAGGGACAGTCAGACCGATACACAATTTCAGAGTCTTCGTCTTTGCACTCGTCCCACTCTGCAAAGACCAGTACGGATGAACCATCCGGTGTCGGAACCATTCGGTTGACGCGCGCACCATCGAGATCGACAACCGCAAGATCGAGAGAAGAATCGCTGTCCAATCGAACACGAACCAACATCTCCGCGAATGGAAGGGCGACATAGACGCCATCTGATGCAGCGACTACGTTGCTATCCCACAGGTTGTCATCCAAAGAAATCGAGGTATCTTGTACCCAGCAAGCGGTGAGCCCCATAACGGGGAGCCATAAAAATTTATTCATCGTTATCTCCTAGTGCTCAATCGCAGAATTGAGTTCAAATCCGGTAATGGTCTGCAATTGGTCCAAGTCGGTATCAAAGAAGCTCAAGCGACCTAAATTGTGATCTTGGCTGACAAATGCAATGTTGGTATCTGGCAAGGTACCCAAGTGTACGGGAACCGAAGGAAGCGGAACCTCGGAAGGCACAAATGTTTCATAATTCAGCAATTCTAAATACGGCTGATTGTCCAAAATAAAGAAGCCGATCTTCCCATCCGGTGTGCTGGCGAAGGAGGTCGGCTCTGCGGAGAGCTGATAAGCCGACGTGAACAGATCGCTCATGTCAACAAGCGACAATGCATGCTGATTGTAGAATTGAGACTCTACGGCTACATCACCGTTCTCTCTGGGGTGAAACACAACGGCGGTATCCCCTGTCGGACTCAGTCCTACACCGGACACGGGCTTGACCAATCCGCGTACCGTGATGTCTTGGGAATCTCGATCCCATACACCCATACGGGAAAAGCCGGTTGTTGTACTGTACAAGATACCTTGGTCATTGTCAGGAGAGAGAATCAACGATCCGAAGACCTCCTCCTCTGGCATCGGTAAGACCGTCGGCAACGCCGCCGGGTCGTCCAAGTCATAGACCCAAATTTCGTTAGAACCCCTGGCGACAACAATCGCTTCTTCTCCAGAAGGAGACACATCCATATCCGTTGGATTGTCACCAACATCGATCAAAGACACCTGTGAAGAAGCATCCCCAGAGAAATCGACCAAAACCAAATCGCTCACGCCGTATTGTCGAACCAGAGCGTATCTTCCTTCCGGATCCAAAAGAACTTCTTCTGCTTTGGGCGGTGAAATCAAATCATCCGCAATGGCAATGCGACTCGTTTGGGGTGCTTCCCCCTCGACCAAAGAGAGGGAGGTCAAATAATCGTCCGATACAACAACGGCCATCGAAGAGTCATCCGTAAACTTCACATCGTGTGGATAAGCACCGGCCATGGCCTGGTAGTGTATTTCTCCTTCGAGATCTACGATACTAATCGCGTTGAATGAAATCGCACCTCCAGAAGAGGAGCCCCCACCCTCTGCAGAAATATCGTGATAGCAAATGACCCACTTTCCGTCAGGAGACATTTTCATCTGATTGAGATTGGAGCGAATTTCCACATCGCTGACCGCCAAAGTCTCCGCATCGATGATGCTAATATCGTCCGATCCTTTATTGAAGGTAACGGCTCGAACATAGTCCGATGATGTTTCTACAAGGGTCGGCTCTACCCCTACCTCTGCGGTCAATACATCGAGTTCTGGAACCTTGATTCGCGTTACGGTGTTGCGATCTGGATTGGCGACAAAAACAAATACATTGGTGGTCGCAGGACGAAGGCTCATAAAGTCGGATTCTGTCTCCGACCCCCAGCCATCATCCGCGCTTGAATCACCCTCGCCCGCAGATGGCTCGGACGATGGTTCAGCGTACACATCGGCCGAATTGTCGTAACCATAATCGTAAGCTTTTTCTGAGGAAGCCGAATACATCGCGTCTCCTGAACAAGCACACAAAAGACTTATTACGCTTAAAAAGTGTGTTTTCATAAAATTCTCCTAAATGAGTTTGTATAAATTAAGATATGCTGGACGGTTTTGCACAAATCATGCCAAGAAATTTTTCGGTATCTTTGTGAAAGAGATGTAAGAAGTCTATCCGATCGAGACACAGATGTCGGGCAACATCCCTTTCCACTTTCAATATGAGAAGAGAAAGGGATATTGAACCGTTCTTTCTCCCTCTTCCGGTGGCTCAAACCAAAGCATATCTAAATTATCCATGATGCAGTTCTCGAAGTCTTCGTGTTCAAACGCACTCTCTATAATTTCAACCGCGCTGATTTTAGCAATGTCCGCGTTCTCCGGATCATCCGTGTTCTTTTCGATGGTAAAGGACGCCATAATTCGCCCTTCCATCTCCGGGTTTTCGACGCGAGCCTGCGAGTAGCAATTCCGAATGTTCGGTAGAAACGCGCGAATCGCGTCATCTATCCCCTCACGATCTATCGAATAGACCATTTGATCTGGACGTTCATTTTCCGATTCGTCAGACTCGTCTACCTCTTCCGGCTCCAATGTCCGAGCTACTCGTTTGGGAGAGATTTTTTTGAAGAGAGGTCGATCTTTTTTCCGTGATACGACCTTGGGACGCTCTTTGTGCGCGTCTATATTTTTCGCTAGCGGCTCTGCACTTTTTCCCGATACTGGGTTCTGATTATCGGATACCGGATCTTCCCACACAAAGGAGCGCACAAAGAAAGCAATCACGAACACACCAATGACCATCATCACTCGTTTCATCTTTCTCCGTATTTGGTTCTCTCGAAAGTGTAGAGAGAAGAATGCGGAAGGGGGGACTTGAACCCCCACAACCGATGGTCACTAGAACCTGAATCTAGCGCGTCTACCAATTCCGCCACTCCCGCATATGTCATCTGAGATGAAGTTAGAAACTTCTTCGCGACGAATCCAAAAAATATCAATTTAAATATCAGTTGTCAACGCTTTTCTTGACTCGATATACCCGATAACCCTTTGCGGTGTATACGAGTACCGATTGTTTCAAGAGTAACTCTTCCAATTTCGCTATGGGCGCTTCAAATTCTTTCTCGTACACCTCTTTAGAAAGGAATGAATACTTTTTATAGGAGATGGCCGGCTTTCCAACAATCAAAAATTCTGTATTGAGCTTATCGATGCTGTCGTCCCCGTGCTTACGAATCCACGAACGCACAGGGATATGATCCTCTACAGAAGAGAGACGATACGGCCGGTTCAGAACCGATCCACCCCACACATAAAACAGATCCAAAACCGCATCTTTTGGCAGTTTTCGATCTGCCCAGTGTAAGGCCTGAAAGCCGGGTATATGCTCCTCTTGAAACTCCTCTCTCGGAACCTGACCGCTTACCACCGTCCACGCTTCCGACCAGCGCGCCAGTAGCGGTCCCCAATTACCCGGTAAGCCAAAGAGAATACAAACAAAGACCGCTCCCCTCAATTCCATCGGTGCAGATACCATCGTCCGTGCAAACATGTATCCCAAAATCGGAAGCACCATCAAAAGATGCCGAATCCACTGAGGTCCCATCGCCCAAAAGAAAAGAGAGAAGCAAACCAGGGCAATCCATCGCTTGTGAAGAGCAAAGGTAAAAAAAACGGCAACAAATACGATGGGGTTTAACTTTCCTTGGAAAATATGGGTATTGGGAGTGGCATGCATCATCACGTTCCACGGCAAAAGCAGCATGTCTTTTATACGACGCCCCATGCCGTATTTCTCAACATACTGAAAAGGCTCATCCCACCCCATATAGGGAAACAGAGGATGTAAACCGTCCCATACATTCCTAAGAGGCCAAACGGAAAACAAGAGAAGGGTGGCCACCAAGATCCACATTCGTATCTTAACGGTGGAAACGCAGAAGACCCAAATACCGGCCAAGACACCGATAACCGTTAATTTGATCGAAAGAGCGACAAAGGCCAACACCACGGCAAAGCGATATTTTTTTTCCTCTACACAGATGAAAACCAAAAATAATGCGAACGCAGCCGGTAAGTTATTCGAAACAATCCCCATTTCTTGGATAAAACTCCAAGATGACACCAAAAAGAGTACTGCCCAAATCCCTCCTTTGGAACGCTCCGTCACACTAACGAGTAGAGATAAGGACAACAACCAGTGCAAAACCGCGGGTGATTGCTCTCCCACCAAGGTGTACGAAAGAGAATATAGCAAATGCAGCATCATTGGTCTGGAACCGTTGGGTTCCAGAAAGCCCCCGATTAAAGAACCCCGAATCGAGATCTGCTTCGCCAAAGCCAAATGATAATACAATGCATCCGTATCTACACAAGGAGCCAATGCATCTAACATTGTCCAACACGCTGTTCCTGTGATCAAAATCCAGGCATAGGAATCTATCTGTGGCCATTCGATCACTGTCGGTACGAACAAACAGGCCAATCCAAGCAAGAGCAGAGCGCCGATTGTAAAACCAGACCACCAACCCGCCAATACAATGACCAAGAGAAGTACAGCGGCGCTCCCCAAACCTGTGACCATTGCAATATCCCAACGAATGCGATCGGAACGAAATCCCCACGCCGTCAACTTACCCAATCCCATCAAAGAAGCGACGCACACAAACGTTCCTGACCAAACCCAAATGATTTGTCGCATCACGTCCAAAGGAGGAACAGGATTCTCGTTAAAAACGAGGAACACCACAGCCCAAAGTAAGACGACCACCGAAAGGATTCTATACATCCTAACCCTCGAACTGATACATCATCAGACGACCGTCTTCTTGAAATACGAGCTTATTACCCCATAAACTCGGCCAAAGCTGGTGCTTTTCTCTTTTTAAAACAAAACCGTCGCTACAATGGATATCGATGTCGTCTTCCCCCCACTGCGACCAACACGCTTTCTCGTTGTGCAGAGCCAGGCGATCGACCGCCTTCGCGTCGATAACGCGCTTCTCATTCAGCTGAAAATTCCCTAACCAAATCTTTTCCTCTTCTACCCATCCAAGCCATAAGCCTGATGCGATTGGGTGACGCTGTGGACTACTTGAAGGCATGAGCGGCCTTGTGGTTTCCAAATCCCAAAGCCATAAAGTCTCTCCACCAACCCCATCATTCTCGACCCATACGATACGCTCCCCCCACAATGCAGGTGGATACCAACCCTTTGGTCGGGCCTGTACAGACTGCGCTTGGCGACCCTCTTTGTAAAAAACAGCCTCATCGGTTGTGTATACCCATATATTTTCGTTTCCCGCCGGTGGGGCATTCACGGCTTCAAGGATTCTTTCTTTTTTATCGAGCGTCTTCGTTGTCAATGAAAAGGAGCCGTCCGCTCCCAATTGAACTGCTCCACCGAGACCAACATATTCATATCCCGCAGGAAGTTGAGTGGTTCGATATGTTTGAGGATTGTATGATTCAGCAACCAACCCCCGGCGATTACAGCCGAGGATCCATCCATGATGGATAACAGGAAAGCGAGGATCTATGCATGGTGTAGGAAAAGCGTGAACCGGAACTGTTTCTGCGGCCACCCAAGTCCATATCAACAACATCACTGCGAGGCTGCAGCCTCAACACCGCAACAGTTTACGGTAAAGGAGACACTATCCGAACTCACCGTGCCGGGACAATCGGTTGCCGACAGTTGTATTTCGTACACGGTAGCCGTACAAGCACCGGGTTCTTCGGGTTCGGCGTTCTTTAGCACGACCGTTGTTTGTATGCTCTGCGCGTTTGAGATGTCTGCATCTCCACTAAGGACAGACCATGTTGTTGAAAAGGTATCTCCGTCGGGATCGTTGACGGAAGCACCGTCGCCCAAGGTAATCGACAAATCTTCGCAGCTCGCACAACTGTATGAGTAACCGCTTGGCTCGCACTCAGCGTCTCCTGCGTCCAAAGACTGAGAGTTACCCGCGTTTACAGCGGGAGAACTATTCGCTATGCGCTCGCCCACATTGAGTGTGATTAAATCGGGAGAGGACCATTCTGTACCATCGTTTACCGCTAAAGAGACAAGGTATTCACCCGCCATATCGGTATACAAGGTCGGATTAGAGATATTTCGGTCGCTAAAGCTATTGTTTGTGATCGTTGAATTCAAAGGCTTGTCTTGAAGTGTCCAATAGTAGCTCAACGATTCTCCGTTGGGATCCATAGAGGCCCCACCATCCAAGGGAATATCGGAACAATCTTCCAAAAGTTCTGTACCCGCCGCCGCTGATGCAACCGGAGCCTCAGGATTGGCCGATTGAACTTTGACCGTCAAAACGTCGGGGTTGGATATGTTTACTCCACTGTCTACGACCAAAGAGACCAAGTAACTTCCGGGTAAATCGGGCGTGAACGATGTGATCGGATTGGTTGGATCCGCAATGGTGGCGACGGAACTACTCGGCGCCGAAGCGACATTCCACTGGTAGCTCAACTCTCGACCCATCGGATCATAGGATGCGGAACCATCGAGCAGTACGGTTTCTCCCTCTACGACATTTTGATCCATACCCGCCATGGAAACGGGTAATTGTCCTTCTGTCACCGTAACGATCACAGAATCGCTGGGGGAGACATTTCCTTTGATGTCGGTTACCGTCAAAGAGACGATGTATGTACCCATCAGGTCCGGAAAGAAAGAGGTTTGGGACGTAGCCATATTGTTGTTTGAAAACGGGTTTTCAGATTCTGCCAGCGTCGATCCTTCGGGAACGCGGGAAAAACTCCAACTATAGCTCAATGAGTCGCCATCGGGATCGTAAGAGCCACCACCATCGAGATTGATCGCTTCGTCAGCTGATAAACTTTGGTCGGCACCCGCGTCCGCTACCGGACTGGTATTTGGGATTGGCGTGACCACCTTCGATTGATCTCGACAGCCCCAAAAAGCGGTAATTAACAAAATAGGAATCGAATAGCGCATTATTTCTCCTAATTTCCGGAACAGACGTAAGTAATGGTTACAGTGTCATCGTCGCTTCTCTCGCAATCCGAAACGATCAAAGAGAACTCGAATTGGAACGTGGTGTCCGACGAAGTGGAGGCTGCTTGAGGGGGTACAATAACATCGGTCATCGCTGCGGTGGTTGAGACCAGCGTACCATTGATGGCACTCAACGCTCCACTCTCTTCAGACCATAGATAGGTAAGACTGTCTCCGTTGGGATCTATCGATTCCGATGCATTTAAGACAAAGGATGTTTCGGGGCAGTCGGAACAACTCGCGGAGCTGTAGGAAGATTCCTCTTCGCAATTTCCAGAAACACTCACCTGTTGGTTGTCTCCAGCATTGGCAATGGGGCGATTGTTTTGTGTAATATCTCCGATGACATAGCTCACTACATCGGGCGCAGACCACAACTCTCCATCGTAGACCTGCAGCTGAAAGGTGTATACACCGGGAAGATCCCAAGAAAACGTGGGATTGGATGCATTCACATTGGAGATATTCGCATTGGTTACGGTCGAATCCGTTGGCACGGATACAACAGACCACTCGTAGGTTATCGGATCTCCATCGAGATCATAGCTGCCCAGTCCGTTTAGATTCAATGCGGCCGGTGCACAACCACCATACTCTTGTGAACTACCGGCACTGGCGGTTGGCATGCGATTATTGGATGCGACATCTACCGAGCAAATCGCTGGATCAGACCACTGAGATCCGTCGCTTACGACCAATGTCATAATAAAGACACCATCACAATCCGGAACGAAACTCGGAGAGGCATTGGCACCGTTATAAATGTCTGCATCGGTCAAAGCAGAGCAAGCCGGACCAGACAAGGACCACTCATAGGTCAAGGTATACCCTTCTGGATCTGCGGAACCAGACCCGTCAATGGTCAAGAGTTCGCCGATTTTACCGGAATAGCTTCCGCCGCAGTTTGCGCTTGGCGCAAGATCTCCTGCTTCCACCGAAACGACCACAAAGTCTTCGTTCGAAGTCGCCGTAGAGTCGTCGAGTTGCAAGGCAATTACATATTCGCCAACCGCATCAGGCGCGAAACTCGGAGTAATCGCAGTTGCACTTCGATTATCGGAAAAAGCGGAGTCGTTGATCAAGGAATCGCTCGGCACACTGGCAAAACTCCAATTAAACTTGATATTTTCGCTCAATGAATCACACCAAGAACTCGCGCTGCCATCGAGAGTGATCGGTTGTCCGTAAGCCATAGCCTGATCGCTTCCTGCCTCCGCGACGGGTATCGCACAAATGGAACTGGTATCTTGCGTCGTTTTGTCTTCACAGCCAAAGAATAAGGCAACGGATATAGGGATGATGGGTGAGAATCTCATATGCCCCCTCAGATATTGTAGATTTATTACTGCTTAAGTATAGTTTATTTTATTGAATTTGAAAATTCATCTCTTTCAAATAATCGAAATCATTCTGCCCGAAAGAATGGATACTCCCTTGTAGCTTTTAAAATTGAGATTATTTGTAATAGAATCAAAGCGCAAATTAAATGCGCGCAGGAGAATAAAATGGGTATCCTCGATTTCCTTTTCGGTGGAAGCAAAGAATCACAACTAAAAAGACACAGCAAACGCGTCAGTAATTTAAATGCACAAGCAGAGGATAGAGAGGCAAGCGCAATGTGGCTCGCAGAGGAAGGTTCTGAGGCGTCTATTTTCGCAATGCTGAAACGTTTTTCCTTGAACTACGAGCAACGCATGAAAGACACCAAAGAAAAAGAAAAGATCTATCGGCTCTTGGAAAATCTCGGCACGACCGCTTTGGAGCCAAGCAAAGAGTGGATGCGAAGAAATGTAAACTTTGCATACCCCCTGAAGTTGGTTCAAAAGTTAGAAGGAGACGAGGGATGCGTTCTGTTTTTACTCGAACTTCTCTCGTTGGAAAACGACGATTTCACGCCGCAAAAGAAGATTCAAATTCTCTCTCATCTCCAAAACTACGCTCATCCGAAAATCGTCGAGGTACTTCCGCCGTACCTTTCCGACTTCAATGAAGATGTTCGCTACGCCGTCATCGAAACCCTTATCGCACAAGAAGATGATGCGATTCGCGCACCATTCTTGAACCACTTGGCCAACCCAAAAGAAGTTTCCAATCGCTTAAAGCATCGAATTGCATCACACTTCGTGGACAAAGACTGGAGCACCTCCGGTGCGCCTGATGACCTAAAAGAGTCTCTGCCGGTCGGATTCACGCTCGCAGACGATCGGATCGTCGAAAGTTAGATCGTTACCAACTGTACAAGTTTTCGTCGTAGCATACGCCAGCGGATATCTCCTCACATGTTTGGTTGGAGACACATTCCTTATACTCTGTGAATGCAACCGATTGTGCGTCATCGTCTTCCGGAATTGCTTCTTGCTGTTGCAAGCAGGCGTTGGTACAGTCGAGCTGATTGGCGATACCTACGTCTACTCCTGCGCAGCTACGAAGTTTCGTACAAACCTGCTCACACGTTGGTGAACAAGCAAACATTAAAAAAATTATCCACATTACCAAACCGGTGCGCAGAAGTTTCTCTCGAGATTTTCGCACGCCGTATTCTTTATACAGTCCATCCACACAGCGGCTTGCTGATCATTGTCGAGAGAGATGTCGTCGCCGATCGATGCCTCTTCATTCGGACTGTAGTCTCCAATCTTTCCTGGTGTTTGCAAGGCTCGATTACATTCTGTCATACATCGATCTACCCGCTCGTTCAGCGAGGTTCCCGGACGCTCAATGCCGCACTCATAGGTCTGGTACAGTTTATTACAAGTGCTCTGACAGTCCGGTCCGCATGCCAGCAACTGAGAAAAACCGATCACAGAGAATGAAATTAAAGATATACGAACCATAAGACTCTCCAGCGTTTCCCTCTAGGTTAGCGAATAATAGAGAACTCGTCAATATTACTATCGTTCGATCATGCATATTCTTCATGTCACTCCCTATTTTCCACCCACTTGGTCATATGGTGGTATCCCTCGAATCGTAGATGGCTTGTCGCGTGCGTTGGCGCAAAAAGGCGTGACGGTATCCATTTTGACAACCGATGTATTCGATCGTACATCTCGACATGGTTTAGCCAAACTCCGTCAAGAAAATGGTATGACGGTTCTCAGTCTACCCAACCTTTCCAACCGCCTCGCCTATCGTCAGATCTTTTTACCCCTGCACCAAGGGGAACTCCAAAAAATATCCAAACCCGATGTGATCCATATGCACGGCCACCGACATCTCCTCAACAATATCGCTTTTCGGCACGCAAAGCGCCGAGGGATACCATTTGTTTTCACCGCCAATGGCACGCTGCATCGACACGAAAGAAGAGTCCGCATCAAGAAGGCTTGGGACGCTCTTTTGTCCGGCCATATTCCTCGACAAGCGCATGCTTGCATCGCTGTGAGCGCCGTTGATGTTCACATACATCGCGCATATGGAATACCCGCTACAAAAATCGTCCATATCCCCAATGGACTTGATCTCGCGGAGTTTGAGTCCCTTCCCCCAAGAGGCCTCTTTCGAAAAAAATGGAATCTATCCTCGGATCCCATCATCTGCTATCTGGGTCAACTATCCCCTCGTAAAGGCGTGGTACACCTTATCAAAGCATTTGAAGGTATCTCCTCCGCCCAGTTGGTCATCGCCGGCAACGACATGGGAGCGATGAAAGAAGCCAAACGCGCGGCCAAAAACCGAGAAAGCATACTTTTCACGGGAGTCTTGAGAGGCAGAGAGCGACTTGAACTCTTATCTGACGCCACGATACTGGTCTATGCTTCTACGGACGAAATCTTCGGATTGTCTCCGTTTGAAGGACTTCTGTGCGGGGCTCCTGCGATTGTGGGAGACGATTGCGGTTGTGGAGAACTGATATCCAAAGCCCAAGCGGGACTCCTCGTCAAGCACGGAGATATTGCATCCTTAAACCAAAAATTACGCACACTCCTCCAAGAAGACGCCATTCGAACCCTAATGGTCAAAAGAGGACGTGATTATATTCAAAAAGAACTCGCTTTCACCCATATTGCACAAAAACACATCGATCTGTATGCGCGTATTCAAAGAGAATCATGACCGAACAATATAAAAATAATCTTCTCCTCATCACGTGGATGATCACCAGTATTGCCATCGTTGGATTGTACTACAGCACTCTTACGGCTCCCTTTGTATACGATGATAAAATCGAAGTCATCGGGAACCGAACCATTCGCTTCTTAGACAACTGGAAGGCAATCGCAACCTATAATCCGTCGCGAATGCTTCTCCTTTTCAGCTATGCGTTTAATTTCAGTCGCTCTGCGATGGAGCCTTTCGAATATCACGTCGTCAATATTCTCATTCACAGCTTGAGTGCCGGTGCCGCTCTATGGATGATTCATCAAATCGGACTTCTCGCCAAACGTCCACAAACGCTGTACCCGGCTATCGTCGTCGTTAGCTTGTGGGCGGTTCATCCGATGTGCACAGAATCGGTAAGCTACATCACCGGACGTTCGGAAAGCATGTGTGCCCTCTTTTGCTTTCTCACCATCGGCGCGTGGTCGCAAAGCCTTCGAGAGGGAGATCACAACCCCGTATTGTGGAAAATCATTACGATGCTCTGCATGACGGCCGCCGCCTTGACCAAAGAGGTGGGACTCATGCTTCCCTTTGTTTTGCTGTTACAAGAGCGCATCTTCTGTAAACGGATCCGTTGGGTATACGCGACCCCCTTTTTCTTGCTGCTTTTCGTCGGCGTTGCGGCACGCGTATACACCATCGATAGTAAATTGGGGGTTCAAAGTAATGCTGCCTCCATCCTGCAAGACATGATTCCACGAGAATCAGACCGGTCTCTTCCCTCTCAACTGCTGACCCAAGCAGAGGTTTGGCTCCGCTACACGGCGCTATGGTTTTTTCCGCACGATCAAACGATTTATCATCATCTACCCGATCGAAACCCGAAAAATCCGGCAGATTTCCTTGGTGCATTGGGGTGGATCGCCGCCGCCATTGGGGGATGGTGGTCGACGAGGCGCAATCCTTTTGGTCGATTTGCTCTTCTCACAGGATTCCTTCTGCTTTTGCCCAGTAGTTCCGTCGCCCCGCTCAAAGAAAATATGGCCGAGCACCGGGCGCACCAGTGGGGCTTGTACATATTTTTGTACGTCGCAACACTTTTGCCCCAGGTCTTTGAGAAAAAACGCGGACTTTGGATCTTACTCATCTCCCCTGTTTTGATGTTTCTATGCTATGAACGCAACGAAATATGGAAAAATGAAATTCTCCTTTGGGAAGAGGCCGTGAATCGAAACCGAAAAGTCGGCGAAGCATGGTACGGACTGGGAGATGCCTATCGGTTCCAAGGAAAGATGAATGATGCCGAAAAAGCATTCATTACATGCGTTAGTCTTGATCCCGACTATATAGACGGATGGAACAACCTCGGCATTGTTCGCGCGCAAATAGGAGATGTGCGCGGCGCCAGAAATGCTTGGAAAAGCGCATTGAAGACCGATCCATCCTATTGCAAGGCACACAATAATCTCGGGTTTCTATCCGCTCGCGTTGGAGAATGGGACGATGCACTCACCGACTTCCACTCTACACTTCAGTATTGTCCGGACAATCTGCTGGCACACTACGCCCTGGGCGAAATCTATCGCTCCGAACGATTTGACCGAAAGAAAGCGATTTATTACTACGAGCGTCTTTTGCTACTCGATTCCACCTTTGACAAAGCAGAAGAGGTGAGAAAGAAGTTGCTCGAATTGACTTGGTAGTGTGCGAGTACTCGACGCGCCTTTTTCCGCGTTATCGCAAAGCCCATCGCCCCAGGCCAACCGCCATTCGAAGCCCTTCGCGGAAACTACCGCTTCTCCAACTGTCAATCGATAATTGCAACATGGGTTTGGGACGAAGATAAAACCCCAGCCACGCTTCTCTCATTAGCTCTTGTAGTTCATCTGTTTGCAAATCGCTGATCGTCTCCCGCTGCACATCGCGATCCAGCGGGTTCTTTACATTGAGCGTATGCTGATATTGCATGCTGATCGGGGTTCCCGGCATCGCGGTCAAAGAGGA